>CAJFUM010000074.1 GCA_904420285.1 uncultured Clostridia bacterium
CATGTACAATAGAAAATTTAGAAGCACAAGCAAGTTATACAATAAAAGTAAAAGTAGAAACAAAAAATGGAGTAGCAGAAAAAGAAACAAGTACAACAATAGGAGAATTACCAGAAGGAACAATAACATTTGGACAGGTAGAATGGGTAGGAGATGGAACAGCAAGTGTAGTGATAAATACAAGTGAAGAAGGATACCAATTACAATATCAAAAAAATGGAATAGAAGGACAATGGACAACAATAGGAAGTGGAGAGAAAATAACAGGATTAGTGCATAATGATACAGTATATGGTAGATTATTTGACGGAACAAATGGAACAAAAGATGAAGCAAGTGTAAGTATAAAAGATGAAGTAGACCCAGTAGTAACAGTAAGTCCAGGAGGAACAACAACAAATAGTATAACAGTAAGTGTATCAGCAATAGATAATGAAAGTGGAATGAAAGATAACCCAACATATAACTATTATATAAAGAAAATAAGTGAAGATGATAGTAGTTATGCATTAAAGGGAAATACATTAACAGAAACAAGCTATACATTTACAGGATTAACTCAAGAGACGAGTTATGATGTGAAGGTAGAAGTAACAGGAGATAAAGCAGGAAGAACAGGAGCAGGAGTATTAGGAAATCAAGTTACAACAAAAGTAGGAGGAGCAGATGGGGGGCTAGTAACAGGAAATATCTTAGCAAGTAGTCCAACATGGAGTGGTGGAACAGCAAGCATTACACTAACAACAGATACAGGAATGCAAATACAATACCAAGTAAATGGAATAACAGAAGGAAGCTGGACAACAGCATCAACCGGAGTAACAGTAAGTGGTCTACATCATAATGATACAGTATATGCAAGATTATTCGATGGAGTAAATGCTGGAGATTATGGTAGCGTAAGCATAATAGATAATACACCACCATCAGTTGATATAAGTACAAGTAATTTGACATATAATAGTGTAACATTAAATGTAACAGCAAGTGATAGTGAAAGTGGCTTGGCAACAAGTGGAACATACACATATTATTTAGACAATGAACAAAAAGCATCAAATACAACAAATAGCTATACCTATATGGACTTAACAGGAGGTATATCATATACATTAAAAGTAGTAGTAAAAGATAATGCAGGAAAAACAACAGAAAAGAGTACAACAATAACAACGGAAAAAGAAATAATATTAGAAAACACATCATATGTAGGATATTATGCAGATGTAGATGGAAATGGAAGCGTAGATGGAGTAATATATGCAGATCTAGCAATAGGAGGAAGTGGAATTTGGAATCTAGTAGAAAATAGTACTTATGACAGAACTGGAACATATACAATACCGAAAGGAAGTAATTTTAAGAAGTACGAAATAAGTAAGAAGAACTATACAGATGATTTTGGAACAAAAGATGTAATAAAACTATCAAATACAAGTGGAAATGAAAGATTTTATATAATGGCACTGGAAGATGTAGATTCAAGTTATCATCATTGGTATAATGCAGCAACTGGCAATATGAGTGATTATACAACTGCAACATCAACATCATTTGGAAGAGGAAAGCAGAATACCATAAAGATGATAGCAAAATGGAACTCTAGTAGTTATGGAGAACAAAATTCTGGCAGTCACGCAGATGTATGGGGGCTAAGTACAGTACAGAGTAAAATAAATACAGATCCTGCATGGTACGTACCATCAAGAGAAGAATGGGCAGCATTTGGAGGAGAATTAGGAATTACAAAAACTAATTATGCTAATAAAGGACTTATGAGGGATTACTGGTCATCGTCGCAGGGTACTACTAGCTTTGTATGGGGCATTCAGTTAAGATCAGGTTATATATACTACAGTGATGTGGTTAATAGCATGTATGTCCGCCTGGGCACGACTTTCTAATTTTGTAAAAAATTAGAAACGAAAAAATGCGTTATGTAAATAACGCACATAAAACAAGCACAAGACACAATATCAGTCTTGTGCTTGTTTTGTGTTATGTTACATCAGCTCTTCCTCTTGGCAAAAAGCCTTTATTGTGATAAAATCATCTAAAAAGTAAAGGAAAGGAGAGTAAAGTTAATATAAAGTAACTTTACAAAAAATATATGAAACTAATATCATGGAATGTAAATGGCCTAAGAGCAGTTATAAATAAAGGATTTGTGGATTTTTTTAATAAAATAGATGCAGATATATTTTGCATACAAGAAACAAAAATGCAAGAGGATCAAATTAATGATGAAATAAAAAATATATTTAAAGAATATAATGAATATTGGAATAGTGCAGAAAAAAAGGGATATGCTGGAACAGCTATTTTTTCTAAAGAGAAGCCAATTAATGTTACATATGGAATAGGAATAGAAGAACATGATAAAGAAGGTAGAGTAATAACTTTAGAATTTGAAAAATTTTATATGGTTAATTGTTATACTCCTAATTCAAAAAGAGAATTAGAAAGATTAGATTATAGAATGGTTTGGGAAGATGAATTTAGAAAATATTTATTGAAACTTAATGAAAATAAACCTGTTATTTTATGTGGAGATTTAAATGTGGCACATGAGGAAATAGATTTAAAAAATCCTAAAACAAATAGAAAAAATGCAGGTTTTACAGATGAAGAAAGAAATAAAATGACAGAGCTTTTAAATGCAGGTTTTACAGATACATTTAGATTTTTATATCCTACAAAAACAGATTGTTATTCTTGGTGGTCATATATGTTTAAAGCTAGAGAAAAAAATGCGGGCTGGAGAATAGATTATTTTATAGTTTCTAAATCTATTGAGAATAAAATAAAGGAAAGTTATATATTTTCTGAAGTATTAGGAAGTGATCATTGTCCTGTAGGATTGGAGATTGATTTATAGAGTAATGTTTTAATATTTAAAATAGATAATAAATTTGTAATATAGAAAAATAAATTGTATATAAATTATTAGAAAAATCTTATTAGAATAAACTATATTTTATGGAGGCAAAATGGAAAATAATAAAAAGAAAATTACGAAATGGTTATACTGGTTTTTATTTGCAGTAGCAATAATCTTGGTATATAAAACATTAGATAATTTCTCTGCAATAGGAAAATGGATTAAAAATTTATTAGATGTACTTATGCCATTTTTAGTAGGTCTTTTAATAGCATATTTACTTTATATACCATGCAGAAAAGTAGAAAGTTTATATAAAAAATCAAAGAAAATAAAGTTCTTTAGAAAAAAAGCAAGAGCTCTTTCTATATTTACAGTTTATTTAATTATACTTATTATTTTAATTATATCAATTAATTACTTACTACCAATAATATCAAACAGTATTATTGATTTGGCAAGCAATATACAAGGTTATTATAATTCTTTAATGCAAAATATTGATGATTTACCACAAGATTCGATTTTAAAAAATGAGATAGTATTAGATATAATTGAAAGTGTAAAAAGTATAGATTTTAAACAATATATAAATATGAGTAAATTAGCAGAATATGCAAAAGGAGTAATAAATGTAGCAGGTAGAATTTTAGATTTCTTTGTGGCTATTATTGTGTCTGTATATTTATTGTTACAAAGAAAAGAGATATTGGAGTTTATTAAAAAACTAGGTAGAGCTACTTTAAAAGATAAAACATATAATAATTTTGGAAAATATTTTAATAGAACAAATAATATATTTTTTAATTTTCTTGCAGGACAATTAATAGATGGTATTATTATAGGTATAATAACTTCTATTGCAATGTCTATAATGGGTGTAAAATATGCTATTTTATTAGGTGTAATGATAGGTGTATTTAATCTTATTCCATATTTTGGAGCAATAATTGCAGTAATTATTGCAGCATTAATTACATTGCTTACTGGAGGAATATGGCAAGCTATTATAATGGTTATTGTTGTAACAATACTACAACAAATAGATGCTAATATTATAAATCCAAAAATACTAGGTAACTCTTTGAAAATAAGCCCATTGCTTGTAATATTTGCAGTTGCTGTTGGAGGAGCTTATTTTGGAGTTTGGGGAATGTTTTTATCTGTTCCTATAATTGCAGTTATTAAATTGCTATTAACAGATTATATAGAATATAAGAACAAAATTATTTCTAATGAAGGTGTCCTAAAATAAGATTTTACCAAATAAAATGTCCAACTCAATAAGAGCTGGAATTTTTATTTGGTAAATTTTAAAGAGTTGAAACTATTATGTAAATATGATAAAATATAATAGATGTTTTATATGAAAAATGGAGGTTTACTACAAAGTATGGGAAAAATAAGAAAGATATTATTGATATTAGGAATTATAATAATGATGATTTTTGTGGCTAAAACTAATAGTTATGCAACAACATCAAATAAAACTGAAGAAAAAGAATATGTTTATTTATCAGATATACCTTATGTAAAAGATAAATCATTTGCTGGAGATGGAAAATCTATTCGTTTAGATAAAAATGATGTTAATGATTTTATAACTTTAAAGGTAAATGGCTCTGAAGCACCATTTTTAAAAGGAATATGTGCTTGGGCTACATCAGAAATTGTTTATGATTTAAGTGAATATGAATATGATTATTTTACTTCATATATTGGTATAGATATAAGTGAACAAAGTAACTACTTTAATACTGGAGCAAAGTTTTATATTTATACATCAGATGATGGGAAAGATTGGATAGAGCAATATAAATCAGATGTTCTTTATGGTTGGAGTGAGTCTCAATTTATAAAAATAAATATTAAAGATGTAAATTATTTAAAATTAGTTGCTGATGATAATAGTAATGATTGGTGGTCTGCTTGGTATGATGAGACTGTTTGGGCAGATGCCAAATTAATAAAAGAAGGTTATGAAGAAGATACAACAACAGTCGATTTTATTAAAACAGTAGAAGAATATGATGAAAAAATTAAAGAGCAATCAGTTGATGATGAGATAGCAGGAGAATATGAATTAATATTACTACAAAGAGAATTTGTAAAAAATGTAGGATATGATATATTACAACAATTTGTGAAATATAGTGATGATTATTATAATGCTATATCTTGGCTAATGAATGATGTAGATAATCTTCGCCTTTATATAATTGGAGGAAAGCCAGATGGGACTTATTTAGAATCACTAAAAATTCTTTCACAATTATATAGTACATATAAAGAAGATTTAAATAATGAAGAAATAACAGAAAATGGAACAGTTTTAAAGGATTTATACCGTAGAATGATGATTACATTATCATTAACGCATTCAACTAAATGTCGGTTTATGGGCTGGTGGAGTAACTAATAATCCAGATGACCCAAACAATTCTAATGCAACAGTCCGTTATGAAATTTATAAAACAATGCATAAAGAAGGCTTATTAGAAGATAAGATATTTGAATCTTTAAATGTTGAAGAAATGCGTTTTGTTATGAATAATATTATAGATGACGAAGAAATTGAATGGTTAAATGAATATACAACAGAAAAAAATAGTAGAAATCCATATAGCTATATTAATTATACTTTTGGTTATGATTATTCTAGGAGCCAGTATTATGATCCTGCAAATTATGATAAATGGAATAGCAAATATAATTTATCAAAGTATGATATAACATACCAAAAAGGTTATCCTAAATTATGGATTGTATTTGAAGAAGGTGGAGTGTGTGGTGCACTTTCAAAAACAGGTTCAAATATTTGGGGATCTTATGGTGTGCCTTCAAGTGTTGTAAGTCAACCGGGACATGCTGCCTACATATATTATTCTTTAGACAATAATGGAAATGGAGTTTGGAATTTATATAATGATATTTCTGGTTGGCAACAATCTGGTAAAACAGAAAAATTATCAATTAGAATGCCAAATGGTTGGGGGAATGGTAGTTATGCAAGTACATATCCTGTACCATATATTTTGCTAGCACAAGGAGCTTTAAACGATTTTGAAAATTATGAAGAATCTGAGGAAATACTATTACTTGCTAATACATATAAAGATAATGAAGAAGAATTATATAAAATATATAGAAGAGCTATTGAAGTACAACCACTTAATTTTGATGCATGGTATGGATTAGTAAATTTATATAAAGCTGATAATACAAAAACAGACGAAGAAAACTACATGCTTGCACAAGAAATAGCTACTGCTTTAAAGTATTATCCACTGCCAATGTATGATTTGTTAAAATTAATAGAGCCAACAATAGAATCTAATGAATATACTGTAGCATTTAACTTATTGTTAACAAAAACATTAACAGAGGGAACACAAGCTACAAACAATGATACTATACAACAAGCTGCAGTACGTTCAGTTGCAAATTACTTGTTAGGAAATATAGATACAGAGCTTGCTACTTTCTCATTTGACGGAGAAAACGCAGGAGCAATTGTTCTTGGTAGTAGATTTGATGGAGTAGGTGTTACTTGGGAATATAGTTTAGATAATAAAGCAACATGGATTCAAACAGAAGAACATAAATTACAATTATCTGAGCAACAAATAGCAAGTATTACAGCTGAAAATGATATTTTAATTCATATAGTAGGGGCTGATTATGAAGATGAAAATATTTATAGGATAGATATTAGTAAAGGAAATACTCCAAAAAATCTTTATAATAATGACTTAGAAAATAAAGTGATTGGTGCTACTAATATTATGGAATGGAAATATGATGAAAATGATAATTGGACATCTTTTGCAGATAAACTTCCAGACTTAACAGGAAATAAAACAGTTATTGTAAGGAATGGAGCTACAGGATTGCACTTACCTAGTGATACATTAACATATAGTTTTACAGAAGATAACCAATTAGATACACAAAAATATATTTCTATTGATAATTTATCTATTTACAAAGTATCAAGTGAAGAACCAGGCCATGACGCTGAGGCACAAAATGCAATTGATGGTAATATTAATACAATATGGCATAGTAACTGGAATGGAAATGATTCAGAAAGATATATTATAATAAAATTAGATGAACCAATGTATTTATCTGCATTACAATATGTGCCAAGACAAAGTGGAAGTAATGGCAGAATTAAAAATGGACAAATACTTGTAAGTATGGATGGGGAAAGTTGGACAGAAGCAGCTACTATAACAAATTGGGCAAATAATGCTGAACCTAAAACAGTCGCATTTAATGAATCTGTAAAATCTCAATATGTAAAATTAGTTGCAACTCAAAATTATGGAGATGGTAGAAACTTTATTACAGCATCAATGATTAATTTGTTTGAAGATATAACTAAAAATACTAAACCAACTGCTGAAATAGAATATAACATAAATGAATTAACAAATTCAGATGTTATAGCTAAATTAGTTAATCAAAGTACTGATATAACAATTACTAACAATGAAGGTAAAGATACTTACACATTTGTAGAAAATGGCGAATTTACTTTTGAATTTATTGATAAAAATGGGAATAAGGGATCTGCAACTGCAGTTGTAAATTGGATAGACAAAACACCACCTACAGCCACAATTTCTTATGACATTACAGAAGAAACAAGTGGACCTGTAACAGCAAAATTATCTGATTTTAGTGAAAAGGTAACAATTACTAATAATGCAGGAAGTGATACTTATACTTTTACAGAAAATGGTACATTTAAATTTGAATTTGTAGATGAAGCTGGAAATATGGGAACAGCAATTGCGACAGTTAACTGGATTAAAGAAGAAAGCGAAACACCAGATCCAGGGGAAGGAGAAAATCCGGACGATACACCAGACCCAGGGGAAGGAGAAAATCCAGATGATACACCAGACCCAGGAGAAGGAGAAAATCCAGGTGAAACACCAGACCCAGGAGAAGGAGAGAATCCAGATGAAACACCAGATCCGGGAGAGGGAGAAAATCCAGACGATACACCAGATCCAGGAGAAGGAGAAAATCCAGGTGAAACACCAGACCCGGGAGAAGAAGAAAATCCAGATGGAGCAATAGATTCAGACCAAAGTCAAACATCAGATATAAATGATTCAGATACTACTATAGCACCAGGAAAAATACCTCAAACAGGAATTAATAATATTATATTAATAGTAATATTAGGAGTAAGTATTATAGCAATAATTATTTATATAAGAATGAGAGCAATGGGTAAAAACAAAAAACGTTAAGAAGTAATATAATTTTAAATTCGATAAAATAATTTTTTAGTATGATACTTGCATAAAAATTCTATTATAGAAATTATAAAAGAATATAATTGAGAAAACTTTCTTTTTTGAAAATAATATAATTATATTATACAAAAAGGAGAGTTTTTATTATATAAGGCAATTATTAAATATTATTTAAATTAAAATATTTAATAAAAAATTAATAAATATACTCTTTTTTCTTAATAAAATTATGCTATACTAATATACGTAGATTAATAGAAGGGAATGAAATATATGTACAATATCTTAGTGTGTGATGACGATAAAGAAATAGTAAAAGCAATAGAAATCTATTTAAGTAAAGAAGGATATAATATTTTAAAAGCATACAATGGAATGGAAGCTTTAGAAATACTTAAGAACAACGATAATATTCATTTAATAATTTTAGATATAATGATGCCTAAATTAGATGGTATTGAAACAGCTAATATTATAAGAAAAGATAAATCTATTCCAATTATTATGTTATCGGCTAAATCTGAAGATTATGATAAAATTGCAGGTTTAAATAATGGGGCAGATGATTATGTAACAAAACCTTTTAACCCTTTAGAATTAATTGCAAGAGTGAATTCTCAAATTAGAAGATATACTACACTTGGCTCAATGGTAAAAAAAGATGAAGAAGATAATATATATAAATCTGGAGATTTAATAATAAATGATTCTACTAAAGTAGTAGAAGTTGATGGGAAAGAAGTTAAACTTACTCCTACAGAATACAATATTTTAAAATTTTTAACTAAAAATAAAGGAGTGGTTTATTCAATAGAACAAATTTATGAAAACGTATGGGAGGAAGAAAGTTATAGTGCTGAAAATATTATAGCTGTACATATAAGACACATAAGAGAAAAAATAGAAATAAACCCAAGAGAGCCTAGATATTTAAAAGTTATTTGGGGAATAGGATATAAAATTGAAAAATTAGATTAGGAAAGGAAGAATATATGAATAAAAAAGTTTGCCTATCTAGAGTTTTAAAAAATATCTCCTATATATTATTTCCAATAATACTTACAATACTTGTATTTTTAGTATTTTGTGCATCATATCCTATAGAAAGGGATGCAATAAAAGAAAGATTAAATTATTATCAAACTAATTTATTTGCAGAAAATTATGCAATGGAGATTTTTAGTACTATTGAAACAGTAAATATACTAAGAGATGATGTAACTATTAGTGTAGATGGATATTATTATAGAGATACGGAGAGCATAAAAGAAAGTGATGGAGACATAACTATTAACTATTATTCTCATCTTAGAGGTACTAATTTAGTGTGGCTTATAATTGACAATGATACAAAAGAAGCATTTACAAACTTAACTTATTCAATAGATACTAGTAATTTAGATAATATAAAAAATAAAATACATGAAAATGAAGTATATTGGGAATATGAAAATGAAATAATTAAAACTACAGTAGATAAATTAAATAATGATAATATTCAGTATATTAATAGTGGTATAAAACAGCAAAGTGTAGAAGTAGCAGATGTTAATAAAAAAGAAGATTATAATTATACTATTTATACAGCAGTATTAGATGATTTAGAGTATTTTGATAATATATATTCTGATAGATTAATTTACAATACTTTAAAAGTAGTTAATAGAGATTTAGTTTTTTTAATACCAATTTTAGTACTAATGTTAATTGGTTTAATACCAGTAATTATTATAGGAATTGGTAGAAATAATAAAACAGAAGGAACAGCACTTAATTGGTATGATAAAATCTTAATTGAACTTGCAGCTTTAATTGCTATATTTATAGGTTGTATAGGAACAGTTTTTATTGTTAGTGTTAATAGTGTATCAACATTAGTAAGTTTTATTATGGCAATGTCAGTAATAGCAGTAGGATTAATTATTATTTATTTATCATGCATAATGTTATTTGAAACTATAGTAAAAAGGATTAAAACACATACATTTGTTAAAACAACAATTGCATATTGGTTATACATTAAAATAAAAGAATTTATAGGTGACATGAAAATAACTAAGAAATTAGTATTATATTTCATTTTATTTATAATAGCAAATTTAATTTCGTTTGCTATTATGTGGTCAGATGGTTTCTCTGGATTGGTTTTAACTATAATTTTGTATGCTATAACATATGCATATATGGCAAAGAGAGTAAAATCTTATGCAAAAATTAATAATGCAATAGATAATTTGTATAAAGGAAATACAGATATACAATTAAAAAAAGAAGATGTGTGTAAAGAAATGCAAAATATAGCAGAAAAAATAAATGATATAGCAGGTGGATTATCGAATGCTATTGAAGAAAAATTAAAAAGTGAAAGATTAAAAACAGAGCTGATAACAAATGTATCACATGATATTAAAACACCACTTACTTCTATTATAAATTATGTAGATTTATTGAAAAAAGAAAAAACAGATGGAGAGAAAGCAGAAGAATATTTAAATATTTTAGATAATAAATCGCAAAGATTAAAGAAACTTACAGAAGATCTAGTTGAAGCCTCTAAGGCATCAGCTGGAGCAATAAAACTTAATATGGAAAAACTTAATGTACGAGAATTAATTAAACAAGTATCTGGTGAATTTGAAGACAAATTCAAAGCACATCAATTAGAAGAAATTATATCTTTCCCAGAGAATGATATATATATAATGGCAGATAGTAGGTATATGTATAGAATTTTAGAAAATATGTATTCTAATATATCAAAATATGCAATGGAAGGAACTAGAGTTTATACAGATATTACAGAAAAAGATAATAATGTATATATACAAATAAAAAATGTATCTAAACAAAAATTAAATATTAGTGCTGATGAATTAATGCAAAGATTTGTTAGAGGAGAAGCTTCTAGAAATACAGAAGGAAGCGGTTTAGGTCTTTCAATAGCTAGAAGTTTAACAGAACTTCAGCAAGGAACATTTAATATTTATTTAGATGGAGACTTATTTAAAGTAACTATACAATTTGCTACTATATAGATTAAAAAGTAAGGAAATAAAATTGTTATTCAAATAATTTTGTTTCCTTTTGCATTCTAAAAAATAGCACTTAACCATAATCTTATGATATAATAGATGGTATAAATTTTAAATTAAAAGGAGAGAAAAAATTGTGGAAATGGTAGATAAATTAAATAATAAAAAAGAAAAGCTAAATAAAATAGGAGAGAGACATGAAAATAAGATTGGAGAATATCATCAGTCAGTCCATACTTGGATAATGAATTCCAAAGGAGAGTTTTTAATGCAAAAAAGAAGTGCTAATAAAAGAATGTTCCCTAATATGTGGTCTCAAACTGGAGGTGGAGTAGAAGTAGGAGAAACTTCATTAGAAGGGGCATTAAGAGAGTGTAAAGAAGAACTTGGAATAGATATTCCTAAAGAAAAAATTGAATTTATATTGTCATTTAAAAGAAAGTTTGATTTTGTTGATGTTTGGTTAGTAAAATGTGATTTTGATATTTCTAAACTTGTTCTGCAAGAAGAAGAGGTAGCTGAAGTTAAATGGATGAGAATAGAAGAAATAAAAAAACTGATGGAAGAAAATAAATTGGCACCAAGTATAGATATATATTTTAATATGTTCATAGATTTATTAGACTATAAATATTAAGCAAATCTGGTTATATTGTTAAATAGTATAATTTGTATTAATATGAATTTTTGTAAATTAGAGGTGGCAAATGTTCTATAATATTATTAGTAGAAGTGTAAACAAATGGATTAACTCTGATGAATGTAAAATAAAAGATCTCTTACAATACATATATAGTAAGGGCTTTTTAAGAGATGTTCAAATTGAGGCATTACAAACATACTTATTTTTAAAAATAAAATGCAAAAATAAACCTTTAGCAAAAATTTTTTCTGATGGAGATTTGGAAACAAATATAGATTTAGATAGCTTAGAAATAAGTAATGATTTTAGAGAGTTTTTAAAAAAGGATAAAGCTGCTAGAATATTATATGAGATTGCAATAGATGAAGAGGGCAAATTATTTAATAATCTAAAAAAAGAAATAAAGAAAAATTATAAATCTATAAATTTTAAAACAGTATTTGATAATATTTTTTATAATGTTTCATATACAGATTATATTTTTAGTTTGCCAATGGGAGCAGGTAAAACATATTTAATGGCAATGTTTATGTATTTAGATTTATACTTTGCTGGAATAGAGCCAAATAATAAAGCATTTGCACATAATTTTATAGTTTTGGCACCTTCAGGTTTAAAATCATCTATAATTCCTAGTTTAAAAACTATACAAGAATTTGATGTTAGTTGGATTATACCAGAACCTGCTGCATCTAATTTAAAAAAATTAGTAAAATTTGAAATTTTATCTGCAAATAAAAGTGGGAAAAAAAGTAATAAAACAAGAGATCCTAATGTAAATAAAATAGCTAGATATCAACCATTTGAAGATTTAATGGGACTTATTATGATAACTAATGCAGAAAAAGTGATTTTAAATAGATTAGATAATGAGAATAATGAGCAAATAGAGATATTTAATGAAGAAAGAGATGAACAAGATAGAGCTGCTAATGAACTAAGAAATCTAATTGGAAAAATACCAAATTTGTCTATATTTATAGATGAAGTTCATCATGCAGCTGATGAAGATATAAAATTAAGAAAAGTTGTAAAAAGATGGAATGAAAACAACTCTATTAATTCTGTTTTAGGTTTTTCTGGAACACCATATTTAGAAGATAGTGAACCTGTAAAAGTTGATGAGGAATTTGAATTTAGTAGCAAAACAATTTCAACTATTGTATACTATTATCCATTAATTAAAGGTATAGATAATTTTTTAAAGAGACCACAAGTAAATAGTATAGATGATATTTCTATCAATATTGTAGAATCTGGGGTAAAAGACTTTTTAGATAAGTATAAAAACTTACAGTATGCTAATGGCACTATTGCAAAACTAGCAATATATTGTGCTAATATTGAAAGACTTGAGGAAGAAGTGTATCCAGTAGTTTATGAAGTAGTAAAAGAATATGGAATGAATCCAGAAGATGTAATTTTAAAATATCATAGAGGAAATAAAGAATATAAAGCACCAGCAGGTAGTGAAGCTGAATATGCAATATTAGATACAGCACAATCCAGAAAACGAATTGTTTTACTTGTTCAAATAGGCAAAGAAGGCTGGGATTGTAAAAGTTTAACAGGAGTTATATTATCTCAAAAAGGAGATTGTAAAACAAATATGGTTTTGCAGACAGCATGTAGATGCTTAAGACAAGTAATAAAAGGAAAGAAAGAGACAGCCTTAATCTGGCTAAATAAATTTAATAGAGACAAATTGGATGAGCAATTAAAGAATCAGCAACATATTGATATTAGAGAATTTCAGAATAGTTCAAATGATGAAGCTGGAATTAAATATATAGATAGAACTGAAGTGTTAAATTTACCAAAATTAGATTTTATACAAGAAGAATTGCAATATAAAACAGAAATTAAGCAAGTAATTACTGAAGAAGAAATAGAGAAAAAACTAGAAATAATGTTGGAAAATATAGATCTAAATTATAAAACAGAAAAAATTACAGAAATATCTGATATAGAAGGTAAAAATAAATCTACATATATTAAAGAAACAGAAGGAAAAAGAATTGCAAATTATAAAGAATGGTTATTTGAAATTGTGAAACAAAGTATGGGAAATATACAATTTACTTCACTAGAAAAATACGATCAGATACTAAGAAAAATATTTGAGACAATATCTTTTGAAAATAATAATATTAGATATTTTAATGAGTTATATAATATAAAGGATATTATGGCAGATATAAGGAAGGCATTTTATAATATTAGAAAATTGACAGTAGAGAAGAAAAAAGTAGAATATAGCATCGAGATTTTAAATGAAGCTAATTTATCAAAAGCATATATAGCGGATTATGATGAAAAAGATTTATATCCAAATAATGAAGAAATAAATAGGATTATAGACTATAAAGAAGAAAAAGTTGATTTAGATAAATTATCTAGAGAAGAACTATTAAATTTTATAAAAAATGGTCAAAATATAAATCTAAAAGAGAGCAATGCTATTGAATGCAGGAATAAAACCTTTCATTATATGCCATACTACTTTAAGCAAAGTGGTTTTGAAAAAGATGTTCTAGAATATGTATTAGAGATGAGTGAGTTTAAGAATAGTAATTTAGAGATTTACTATATAGGGGAAAGATATTTTACAAATTTTAGAATAAAAACATATAAAAAAGAAGATGACAAAATAAAATATATTGGCTTATATACACCAGACTTTTTAATGATTAAACGAGAAAAAGGCAAAATACAGAAAATATTAATTATAGAAACTAAAGGTGAAGGATATAGTGAGCAAAAAGATTTTTTAGATAAAAAAGAATATACAGAAAAAACTTTTATAAAAATAAATAATGAAAATGCAGGTTACAAAAAATTTGATTATTTATATATAGAAGATACTAAAAATAAGACGCAAATTATTAGTGCTATTAAAGAAAAAATAAAAAACTTTTTTGAGGAGGAAGTATAATGGCAATAAAATATATTCCATATTATAAAGAGCCAATAGAAGGACAAGCTATTTTAAATAATTTTACTAGAACCAAAAGAATTCTAAAATATAGAGATAATGATAAAATTTTTAATTCTATAAAAAAAGGAATGCCTTTATATGAAGTAGAAGAAGTTGAAAAAGTAGGAAATAGCGATAACCTAGTTATAAGAGGGGAATGTATCTCAGCATGTAGTTATCTTAGAGAAAAAAATATTTCTGTAGATTTAGTATATATAGATCCTCCATTTGATAGTGGAGCAAATTATGCTAAAGAAATATATATTAGAAGAGATCCAAATTTAGCTAAAATTGTTGAAAATGTGGAAAATCCATCTAGAGAAGATGAGGTAACTGTAGATAATGCAGGACGAAAAATAGGAAATGAAGAATTAAAAGAATTTGAAGAAAAGTTGTATGCAACTATTTGGACTAAAGAAGCATATTTAAATTGGTTATATGAAAATCTTTTAGCAATTAAATCAGTTATGAGTGATAAGGCTAGTATATATGTTCATTCATCATCTAAAATTGGGCATTATGTAAAAATAATATTAGATGAAATTTTTGGAGAAGAAAATTTTAGAAATGATATTATATGGTGCTATACAGGTCCTGGTTCACCTGGAATGAAGCAATTTAGTAGAAAACATGATCATATTTTTTGGTACTCAAATTCAGATGAGTGGATATTTAATGAAGAAGATGTAAGAATAGAGTCTAAAGTTCATTCTGGTGGATTTAATGGACAAATGGATAGAGACATAAGTGAAGATTATTCAGATAAGGGAAAAGTTCCAGAAGATTGGTGGGAATTTGCAGTCTCTTCTAGATATAAAGTAGATGGAATTAATAGAGTAGGATATAATACTACTGAAAAACCATGTAAATTGTTAGAAAGAATTATAAAAGCTTCTTCAAATGCAGGAATGATTGTTGCAGATTTTTTCGGAGGGAGTGGTGTTACAGCAAAAGTAGCAAATGATTTAGACAGAAAATTTATACATTGTGATATTGGAATAAATAGTATACAAACAACTAGAGATAGATTAAAATTATGTGAAGCAGAGTATAATGTATTAGATATAAAAGATGGTTTGAATTTATTTAAAGATGCAGAGCAGACAATGTATAAGATTATGACACTAATACCAGAATTAAAATTAGATAGTGATTTTAATTCTTTTTGGGCAGGAAGTATTAGTGATACTATTCATGGAGCAATGCCAGTATATATTCCAAATTTGCAGGATTCAACTATGAGTATGTTAGATATGCCGTTAATTAATAGAATAATTCATGAAGAATTACCAAGCTTGGATGAAAAAGTTTCTAAAGTGATAGTGTATTATATAGATATTGATAATTTGGACGAAATAAATGAATATATTAGAAATAATAATGATACAAATATTGAAATTGAATTTAGAGATTTGAAAGAAATTTTAGGAAATACTGTATGTGATGATGTGGTAGAATATGAATTAATAGAAGAGAAGACAGAAGAATACAATTATAGAATAAATATTACATCATTTATAAGCGATAGATTAATGCAAAAGATTGATAAGTTCAATCAGAATTTGCAGGCTAATTTAAAGAAAAAAGATGATTCAAAAAATATACAGATAAGTGAAAATGGATTAGAATTAATAGAATATATTAGTGTAGATTGCACAAATACAGAAGGAACATGGAAAAGTGATAATGAAATAAAAATAAATAAAAATGGCTATATAATCTGTAATAAAAAGAAGAAGGTATTTTGGGCTGGAACTATATGTTCACAAAATAAACCATTAAGATTAAAAATTAGAAATATTGCTGGAGATGAAACAGTAATTAGGGTTTAAAAAAATTATATTATTAATTTATATATTACAATTATAAAAGTAAATAGCAAAAGAAAAGACCAGGTAAAAGTTGGACAGCTTTCTGGTCTTTTTTTGTTTAATACGCAATCTATAATTTGCTTGCTAGCTAAATAGATCTTAATATTATTTTAATTATTATAGTACATTCCTTGTATTAAGTTATCTTCACGCATTTTTTTATCTAAGCCATTCATAATCCATTTTTTGTGTAAGTTCCATAATGGGGCTACTAATAAATCTTTAGGTGCGTCTCCAGATATACGATGTATAATTATATTTGGACTAATGTGTGTTAATATATATGTACATAAATTAAGATACTCGTCTAATTCTAATGGGCTGTATGCTCCTTCTCGATAAAGTTTTTCCAGTTTTGTGTTTTTTACTATATAACACGAATGAATTTTTAGTCCCTGAATATTGTGATTATTTAAAAATTGGATAGTTTGTTTTATATCATCTATTGTTTCATTAGGTAGACCAACAATAATATGTGTTACTACATCAATATTATAGCTATTTAAAAGTTCAACTGCTTTGGTGAAATCATCATTGTTATAACATCTATTTATAAATTCACCTGTTTTGTTGTTTCCTGTTTGTAACCCAAGTTCTACACATACGTAATATTTGTTAGTATAGCTTTTTAAAAGTTTAGCGATATCTTCGTTAATACAATCTGGGCGTGTTGCTATTTCTAATCCTACAATCCTGTCATCAATTAAAGCTGCATCATACTTGGCTTTTAAATTATATACTGTATCATAAGTATTAGTAAAATTTTGAAAATATGCAATAAATTTATTCGCTCTTTCAGATTTATAGCTATTAAAGAAATGTTTGACTTGCATTGAAATATTTTCACTCGCAATTAAATGTTCACCAGAACCTTTTTCACTACAAAATATACAGCCGCCATATCCTTTAGTCCCATCCCTATTAGGGCAAGTAAAACCACCATCAATACATATTTTTAAAGTTCTTTCTCCAAATTTGTTTTTTAAATATTTGTTTAAATGATTATATCTATCTAAATTTTCCATAACATAAATATTATACTATTAATTCATGCTATTTGTATATAGAATTATAAAATTTACTTTTAAAGTTTAAATTGACAAACAGGTAAATACAATGTCATTATATTTATGCACTGTCTTTCATATTCAGAAGGAGGGTAGCTTTTACAATGAAAGAACTGCTAAAATTATTAGAACTTTATATAATTTACCTAATTGTGAAGAATATGAAGGACTAACAAAAAGACTAGGTCTGACACACCTAGTCTTTTAATTTTACATTGAAGAACTGCTTTTGCAATTGCTGTAAATTATTATAACTTATTTTGTATTATATGTCAAATTTTATAATTTTATTCTATCTGAATATGCTTGACAAAAATATATATAGAAATATATAATAGTCATAAATAGTATAATAGAAAGAGTGATGAATATGTCAAATGATGCAGAAATATATAGAAGAAAAATGAGTTTAGATGAGTTTGTTCCAGATTCTAGTTATAAAGGGAAAAATAAAAACCAACCAAAAGAAAGATATACTGCTCCAAAAGGTACTGCAGATAGAGCTAAAAGATCTAAAGCACGTCGTAGAAAAAAGATGAGAATTAGATTAGCTTCTTTAGTTTTAGCAGCAGGTGTGGGTATTGGAGGATTAACATATGTAGGTTCCTTAAACAAAGAGCCTGAACATACAATAACAGAATTGCAAGAAATGGGAATAGAAGCAAATAATTTAGGTTTAGGTTCTGATACTTTAGAAATGATGAAGAAATATGATGAATATTTTGATGGTTTCGATAAAGAAGAACATTTGAATTTAACCGATAATGAAGTTATAGACATGATTTCAGAAATAGAAGATTTAAATTTTAATGTTATAAAAGATAAAATTGCTAGTCTTAGAAGTGCTAATAGGGATGATATAAAGTTAGATTATAGATTTGATGAAGGAACTGGAACATATAATACAGCTATAACAATTAATGAAGGAGAATATGGAAAAGAAGAAGTTTATACAAATGGTAGTGGTTTACTTGACTTTAGTAAAGAAAACACAATACCAAAAGATGTTTCAGACTTAATAGTTCAAATAGGTAAGTATAGCGATCTATCGAGAGATTTAAAAGCAGATGATATTTCTAAAGTAAATGCTATAAAACGTTTAGAAGAATTATATGGTAATATTTCTGGTGTGGCAACTAAAGAATTTACAATGGATGAAAAAGGTAATATAGGATTAGAAGAATATGATACAAAGGATATTGCTAAAGATGTAAGAGCTGGAGAAGAAAGATAAATTTAACAAAAAAACATGATATACTACTTGTATATTGTGTTTTTTTATGATATAAATATAAACAAAAGAATAGTAAGAAAGGTGAATTTTTTGTGGAAGATAATAAAATTGAAGAAGCAAAAAAAACAATTCTAATAGTTGATGATGAAAAACCTATTGTAGATATTTTAGTATATAATTTACAAAAAGAGGGTTATGAAACAATTGAAGCAGTAGATGGACAAATGGGAATAGACCTAGCTTTTAGTAAAAAGCCAGACTTAATTCTATTGGACATAATGCTTCCAAAAGTTGATGGATTAACAGTATGTAAAAAAATTAGGAATTCACTAAATATACCAATTATAATGATATCTGCAAAGGATGAAGAAATTGATAAAATTTTAGGTTTGGAGTTAGGAGCAGATGACTATATTACTAAACCATTTAGTGTAAGAGAGTTAGTTGCTAGAGTAAAAGCTAACTTAAGAAAAGCGGAAATAAATAATTCAAATAAAGTAGCAGAGGTAGAAGAGCGTAGGCCTGTATCTGAAGAAAAGGATAAGACTATAGAAATTGGAGAAATTTTTATAAACTTAGATAAGTTTGAAGTTAAAGTAAGAAATAAACCTATAGAACTAACTTTGAGAGAGTTTGAAGTGCTAAGATATCTTGCAAGCCAACCAGGACAAGTTGTTACAAGAGAAGCTTTACTAGAAAAAGTCTGGGGATATGAATATTATGGAGATATTAGAACAGTTGATGTAACTATAAGGAGAATAAGAGAAAAAATAGAAGTGGATACATCTAGTCCTAAATTGTTAATTACAAAAAGAGGTGTAGGATATTATTTATCATCTAAAGAAAAGGGGAACAACAGTTAGTAATTTTAATTGCTAACTGTTTATATAAATATGAAGAAAAATGTTAATTTAAAAATAGTAGTAATTTTTTTTGTATTAGGTTTAATATTAATTTTAGGATTAGGTGCGAGTTATATTCTTATGCTAAATCAAATTGAGAGTATAGGAAATAATCAATCAAATATAGAATTAATAAACAGTGTAAATAGCCAATTATACCATACAAGAGTTATAATAATTGTTTCTCTTATAATATACACTATAATTTCCATTTTAATAGGATATTTTGTACTAAAAGCTGTAGTATCTCCAATGAAAAAGCTAATAAAAAGTGCTGAAAAAATTGCGTCTGGAGAAAATGTTAAAATAGAAGATAAAATTCAAAATGTTGGAGATTTAGGAGATTTAGAAAATGCATTTAGCATTGTTACAAATGAATTAAATCAAAAATTAATTGAAGTGAATAGACAAAAAAGACAGATAGAAACTATTCTTTTACATATGACAGATGGTATAATTGCGTTTGATATGGATGGAAAGATTATACATATAAATCCAGCAGCTAAAACGTTTTTAGAACTTTCAGACAAAGAGAATACTTTTGATAAAGTATTTAAAAAATTAAATATAGATATAAATATAGAAAAAGTAGTATATTTAGAAAACTGGACTTCTTCAGAACAAAGAAAAAATGTAGGAGATAAATGTGTAAATATTCTTTTTGCACCTTTTCATGATGAAAAGGATAGGCCAGCAGGTGTAATAGCTGTAATACAAGATATAACAGAGCATGTTAAATTAGATAATATGAGAAAAGAATTTGTAGCAGATGTATCACATGAATTAAAAACACCTATTACATCTATTATGGGTTATTCAGATACTCTTTTAGAAGGAGATTATGATGATGAAACTAGAACTAAATTTTTAAATGTTATATCATCTGAAGCAAGACGAATGGCAAAACTAGTAACAGATTTATTAACACTTTCTAGATATGATAATAAGAAAATAGTAAGTGAAATTACAAGTTTTGATTTGGGAGAGCTTGTAAAAAAGTGCCAAGAAAAATTAAGATTTGAGATAGAAAAGAAAGGTCATCATGTTGAGTGCTTTGTTACAGCAAGTGTTCCACCTGTAGTAGCAGATAAATATGGAATAGAAAGAGTTGTGTTAAATATATTATCAAATGCTATTAAATACACGCCAGATAATGGTACTATAAAAGTATATGTGGGATTTGTATATAATGATGCATATATTAAGGTTATAGATAATGGAATAGGAATACCAGAATCGGATCTTAGCAGAATATTTGAAAGATTTTATAGAGTAGATAAAGCTAGAAGTAGAGAGTTAGGTGGTACCGGTTTAGGACTTTCAATAGCAAAAGAGATTTTGGATAAAAATAAAGGAAGCATTGATATAAAAAGCAAAGTAGGAAAAGGAACTGAAGTAGTAATTAGAATACCAACAAAGAAATAAAATGTAATAACCATCCACAATAGTGGGTGGTTATTTATACAAAAAATATATGTTATTTTAATTGTATGAGTGTTCGATTCTATTGACAGATTTGATTTTTAATAATATACTTTACATATTGAAAAGGAGGTTTTCTATTGATGAATAGTAATTTAGTTGAAATTAGATGGCATGGTAGAGGTGGACAAGGTGCAAAAACTGCGTCATTACTACTAGCTGATGCAGCATTTAATACAGGGAAATATATACAAGGTTTTCCTGAGTACGGACCAGAAAGAATGGGAGCACCAATTACTGCATATAACAGAATAAGTGATACTCCTATAAGAATTCATAGTAATATTTATGAACCAGATTATGTTGTAGTAGTAGACGATACTTTATTAGAAAGTGTAGATGTTACAGCAGGATTAAAAGAAGAAGGAGCAATAGTAATAAATACTACAAAGAAACGTGAACAATTAGAAAAATTATTAAAAGGATATAAAGGAAAAGTTTATACTATAGATGCAAGAAAAGTATCGATGGATACACTTGGAAAGTATTTCCCTAATACACCAATGCTTGCTGCAATTGTGAAAGTAAGTGGAATAATGAACGAAGAAGATTTTGTAAAAGATATGGAAGGTTCATTTAAACACAAATTTGCAAAAAAACCTGAAGTAATCGAAGGAAATATGAATGCAATAAAACTTGCTCTAAATGAAGTTAAGCAAGTAATGTAAGCTAGTTTTAAAAGGAGGAAATATATAATGGCTAATATAGATAAAAATACACCAGCATGTAAATTAACCATTGCTGGAAATATATATGAAGCTGGAAATGCTAGAGAATTTAAAACAGGTGATTGGAGAAGTGTTAAACCAGTATATATACCAGAAAAATGTATACAATGTGGTTTATGTTTTCCAGTTTGCCCAGAAGATGCAATTCCAGTAGGAAAAGACCAAAAAAGAACAGATTTTAATTATGACTATTGTAAAGGATGTGGAGCATGTAGTAAAGTATGTCCATTTGGGGCAATAGTTATGAAAAATGAAGGTGAAGAGGAGGAATAATATATGGGAATTAGAGAGCGTTTGAGTGGAAATGAAGCAGCAGCTACAGCAATGAAACAAATAAATCCAGATGTTGTGGCAGCATTTCCAATAACACCATCAACTGAAATTCCACAATATTTTTCTACATTTGTGGATAATGGAATGGTAGATACTGAATTTGTTGCAGTTGAAAGCGAGCATAGTGCAATGAGCGCTTGTATCGGAGCCGAAGCAGCAGGAGCAAGAGCAATGACAGCAACTTCTGCAAATGGTTTATCACTTATGTGGGAAATGATTTATATTGCATCTGGAATGAGACTTCCTATTGTAATGTCTTTAGTAAATAGAGCAGTTTCTGGCCCATTAAATATTCATAATGATCATTCTGATGCAATGGGTGTAAGAGATAGTGGTTGGATAATGATGTTTTCTGAAACTAACCAAGAAGCATATGATAATTTACTTATGGCACATAGAATAGCTGAAAATGAAAAAGTTTTATTACCATTAATGGTTTGCCAAGATGGATTTATTACATCTCATGCTATTGAAAATATAGAATTATTAGAAGATGAAAAGGTAAAAGAATTTGTTGGAGAATATCATCCAAAACATTATTTATTAAATAAAAAAGAACCAATAGCAATGGGACCAATGGATTTGCAAGCATTTCTTTTTGAACATAAATATCAACAAGCTGAAGCAATGAGAGAAGCAAAGCAAGTTATATTAGATGTTGCAAAAGATTTTGAAAAATTAACTGGTAGAAAATATGGATTGATAGAAGAATATAAATTAGAAGATGCTGAAATAGCTATAGTTTGTATGAACTCTACAGCAGGTACAACAAAAGAAGTAGTAGATTCATTAAGAGAAAAAGGAATAAAAGCAGGACTTCTAAAGATTCGTGTGTTTAGACCTTTCCCAGCAGAGGAAATAGCTAAAGCATTATCTAATGCAAAAGCTGTTGCAGTATTAGATAAAGCAGATTCACTAAATGGAGTAGGTGGAGCATTATTCCAAGATGTTGCAGCAGGAATGTATGTAAATAAAAACAATGTAAATTTAGTAAGCTATATTTATGGTATAGGTGGTAGAGATACTACTGAAAAAGAAATAGAATCTGTATTCAATGATTTAATAGAAGACAGTAAGAAAGATAAAATAGAAAATCCATATAGATATATGGGGTTAAGAAAGGAGTAATGTAAAATGGCATATAATATGAAAGAAATAGTGGCAGAACGACCATCTAGATTTACTTCAGGACATAGAATGTGTGCAGGGTGTGGAGCACCACCAGTTGCAAGAATGATATTAAGAGCATTAAAACCAGAAGATCATGCAGTAATTGCAAATGCTACAGGCTGTATGGAAGTTTCTAGTTTCATATATCCATACACATCTTGGACTGATTCATATATTCATACTGCTTTTGAATGTGCAGCAGCTACATGTGCTGGTGCTGAAGCAGCTTATAAATCAATGAAAAAGCAAGGAAAATTACCAAAAGATGAACATACAAAATTTATAGCTTTTGGTGGAGATGGTGGAACTTATGATATAGGATTACAAAGCTTATCTGGAGCAATGGAAAGAGGCCATGATATGACATATGTTTGCTACGATAATGGTGCATATATGAATACAGGTATACAACGTTCATCTGCAACACCTAAATTTGCAGATACAACAACAAGTCCAGCAGGAACAGTAATCCCTGGTAAAATGCAAGCAAGAAAAGATTTAACAGAAATAATGGAAGCACATCATTTACCATATGTAGCTCAAACAGCTGCATATATGAATTTTAAAGATTTATATGAAAAAGCAGAGAAAGCTATTTATACAGAAGGACCAACATTTTTAAATGTATTATCACCATGTCCAAGAGGATGGGGATATCCTACAGAAGATTTAATGGAGATTAATAAATTAGCTGTAGAAACTTGTTATTGGCCATTATATGAAGTAGAAAATGGAAAATATAAAATAACATATAAACCAGCAAAAAAACTTCCTATAGAAGAATTTTTAAAACCTCAAAAGCGTTTTAAACATTTATTTAAACCAGGAAATGAATGGATGATAGAGGAATTCCAAAAAGAAGTTGATAGAAGATGGGAAGACCTTCTAAAACTAGAACAAATATCACAATAAACTAAGAAAGATTATAATATAAAAAAATACCTAATAACCTAAGAGATAGAAATAACTTAGATTATTGGGTATTTTTTAAATTTTTCAATTAGTTTTCTTGTTTTCATGTACGAATACTGCAATTCCTAAAATGAAAATTATTATACTAATCCATTGTGAAGTTGATAAAATAAATACTCCTCTTAATAAATCTCCTCTAAAGAATTCTAGTGTAAATCTTACAATACTATATAAAATACAGTATAATCCTAAAGTTTTGTATGTACCAACATATTTTTTGTATGTTAAAGCTAATATTATGAATATGCAAAAATTACAAATTGACTCTATTATTTGCATTGGAAATAATGGAATATTATTTGGAGCTATTGGTGAATTATGAAATATTATGGAACCAAATCCACTATATTCCATTCCATAACAACAACCGGCACATAAACAACCTATTCTACCAATAGCATGTACTAAAGGAATAACAGGTATAAGAATTAGTAATAATTTTTTAAAGGATACTTTAAATTGTTTTGAATAAACTAAAATTCCTAAAACTCCTCCAATTAATCCACCGTAAAATACAAAGCCACCTTTAAACATTTCTGTAATAGTTGCCCATAAATCTATATTGTTATAGTTTTCTATTAAAAAAGGAATATTTGTTATAAAATAAAGTAATTTGGCACCAATACCAACACCAATTACAGTATAAAGTATGCAGAATATCAAATCTTCACTACTTATATCATAAAATTTTCTAAAATATTTAACTGCAACTATAGCTCCAATGAATATTCCAATAAATATAATTAATCCATATGTTGCAATTTCAAATCCGAATATATTAAATGTAGGTAGCATTTTTCCTCCTATTAAAAAATTAGGTAAACAATTAAATTGCTTACCCTAGCTTACATATATAATTTTGTTTAAATATTATAATGCTGCACCTATTCCGCCAGCTGTTCCTATAGCTCCAATGCAAGCAGCACATGCTATAAATATTAAAGCACATAAAATTGTACCAATTATAGATAATACTAAACCTGCTGTTGCCATACCTGTTGGATTTTTCTTTTTAGCCATAACACCTAGTACGATACCTACTATACCTATAATTAATCCAAAAGGAAAAGAAAGTCCAATTAGACTAAATACGATTGCAACAATACCTAATACTAAAGAAGCTATAGCAAATCCATTTGATTTCTTTTCTTCCATGAATACATCCTCCTTATTTCGACATAATATAACATATTTATAACATATTTTTTAAATTTTGGCAATAGTATAGACCAAATATTCAAAAAAATAGAATGTATGTTATATACATTCTATATATATGTATTAAGAATTAAAATTATTCATTTGGCTCTGGTGCACCCATTGGACATACATTTGCACATGTTCCACATCCTATACATACAGATTCATCAATAACATATCTTTCATCACCTTGTGATATGCATTGCATTGGGCAAGCTCCTGCACAAGCACCACAACTAATACATTTATCACTTATTTTATAAGTCATTTAAAATTCACCTCCTTAAAATATATCATCATTTTCTACTTCTTTATCTTGCATTTCGAGTTCTTCTAGTTTTTGAAGTTCTTCCATATTTTCTTTTTCTTCTTCATCTATTGTATCTGTACCAATATTTTGTAAAATTTTTAGTTCATTTGCATTATACTTTTTGAAATATGTTTCATCATTATCATCTTTTAATTTAACTTTTACTATTTCTCTTAATGTTTCTATTGAATCTACAATACCTTCACCATCTTCGGTTTGAACAATTGCTCCAATCTTAGGTAAATTTTTTAATTTATCTTCATATACTTCTTGTTCATATTTTAAACAACACATTAATCTTCCACAATTTCCAGATATTTTAGAAGGATTTAAAGACATATTTTGTTCTTTAGCCATTTTTATAGAAACAGTTTCGAAATTATTTAGAAAAGAACAACAACAAAGTTCTCTACCACAAATTCCGTTTCCACCAATTCTTCTAACTTCATCTCTAACACCAATTTGCCTTAGTTCAATTCTTGTTTTAAAAATAGCTGCAAGTTCTTTTACTAATTCTCTAAAATCAATTCTACCATCGGCAGTAAAACAAAATAGCAATTTACTATTATCAAAACTATATTGAACATCTGTTAAATGCATATTTAATTTCAATTTTTTTATTTTATCTTCACAAATCTTATATGCTTCTGCTTCTTTTTTCTTATTATCTTCATAATGTTTTATATCTTTACTATTAGCTATTCTAATTATCCTTTTTAGTGGAGTATTAAGAGTAGTGCTTGGAAGTAATTTCTTTTTTGCTACAACCTCACCTAATTCCTCACCTAAAGCAGTTTCTACTATAACCTTTGTTTTTATATTAATATGTAGATTTCCTGGATCAAAAAAATATATTTTTCCGGGTTTTTTAAATCTAACCCCTATCATTACTTTCATTAAATTCCTCCCATAACTTTAGTAAAAGATTATCAATGCACATATCATAATTTGCATTAGAGGCTAATCTTTTTTTAGTCATTTCTATTATTTGAACTCCATTTATATATTTACTTTCGTTTGTATTACGTAAGTTATTAAGAAAAACAATATTGATATAATCTAGTAAAACCAATATATTATCTTTAGATTTATATAAAATATCTGATTCATTCCAAATGTCAATAATATCTTTAAATGATAAATCATTAATTATATTATCTAAATTAGAATAATATTCAACATTATTTTGAAAATCTATTAATTTAGATATGCTACCTTCGCATGTGTCTAACATATTTTTGTTAAAGCTGATATTATTACTTTCTGCATATTGTTGTAAATCAGAGTTAGAAAGTTTATTAAATACAATTTTTGTACATCTAGATTTTATTGTATTTAACAATTTACTTTCATTAGATAAAACTAATATTATTACTGCATATTCTGGTGGTTCTTCTAATGTTTTTAGTAAACAATTTTGAGCTTCAACTGTCATTAAATCACTATCATTTATTATATATACTTTATTATTTGAAACAATAGGTTTTTCAGATATTTGTTCTTGCAATAATCTAATTTGATTTATTTTTATATTTTTACCATCTTCAGAATCTAGAAGAATAAAATCTGGATGATTATTACTATTAAACTTTATGCAAGATGAACATTCATTACATGCTTTTTTATTTGATAAACAAAGGATCATTTTTGCAAATTCTGTAGCAAAAAGTTTTTTTCCAATACCATTGTTTCCTATAAACATATAACTATGAACTAGATTGTTTCCTTGTACAGTTTTTTCTAATAAATCTTTAATGTTGTCATTTCCAATAATTTTATCAAAATTCAAAATTTTACTCCTATAAACTATTATACTTTTCCAAATAGATTAAGTGGCCAGAACCTAATCCATACTTTACCTTCTATTTTTTCTAATGGTATGCAACCAAATTCTCTACAATCTGTTGAATGATCTCTATTATCTCCCATTGCAAATACACAATTGTCTGGTACTATTAAATCAGAAAAAAGACCTTGGTGTATCATTTTTGTAGTTACATCATCTTGCAGATAAGGTTCATCTAATTCAGAACCATTTAAATAGACTTTTCCATCTTTAATTTGAATATGATCTCCAGGTAATCCTATAACTCTTTTTATATAACTTTCTTTTCCGATCTCTAAAACATTATATACAAATTTACTAAAGAAATTTGTTGGTTCATTTTCATATTTAGCTATAACATCACTACTATTGTACTCATCTTCAAATACATGTATTTTAGATGGTGCTTCAAATGTAATTATATCTCCTCTTTCTGGCATTTGATTTGTAGTCCTAGTCCATCTGTTTAAAATTAATCTTTGATTTTGTTGCAATGTAGGCCACATTGAAGACATTTTTACAATAGTTGGTGTACCAATATAATATCTAATTAATAATGCCAAAATAAAAGCAATTAATATACAAACAATCCATTCAATAATATCTTTTACTTTATCATTTATTTTCATGTTAAACCTGCCTTATATTTATATTACTACAATATTATATATTTTTTTTTAAAACTTATCAATCCTTTTCTAAAAATTATATACATAAAATAAAAGAAAATGTAAAAAATAATTGACAACAAAATAAAGTTGAATTATGATGTAAGAAGTGGAAAAGAGATCTTACAAAGGAGGAACATTTTATAAATGAAATTAAAAAATGAAAAAGGTTCAATGGCAGCTTATGTGGCAATAGTTTTGTTAACAATGCTTATAATATTAACATCTGTCTATTTTATATCAAATGCATCTGTAAAAAATCAGCTTATAACTGCAATGAAAGTAAAAGAAACGTATGAAACAGATAATGCAAAAGCTGCAGATATATATTCAGCATTAGTAAAAAAGAATGAAGAAAAATATGTATATGTAGAAGAATTTAATACTTTGCCAAGTTATCCAATGAGTAATACAGAACTATCTGTAAGCGATGGTATTTTAACACTAAAACCAACCGGAATTGACCCAATGATTTTTATGTATAATGTTACCTCTTTTAGTCCATTAGAATATAGATATATAGATGTTAGATATAGAGTTTTAGAAGGAAATGATATGATGGAATTCTTTATGATAGAAAATCCAACAGATCAAACTTATTCTGTTGTTCATGCATTTGAACCTGATGGTAATTGGCATGTTTTAACAATAGATTTATGGAGTAATGAAGCTGTAAAACAAAGAGAAACAATTACTGGCTGGAGATGGGATTGGACAGGGGATAATAAAACCTCAATACAAGTAGATTATATAAAAATAAGAAAATAAATTTCTAAATTAAATATAAATACAAAAATTACAAATTAGAGTTAATTTCATTATTAAATAAATTAAATTCTGATAATATTACTTTTATAAAATAATACCAAAAGGTCAATGTTTTTTACACAAAAACATTGACCTTTTGGGCTTTTCCGTATATAATAGTAGTGTTTAAAATTATGCATTTTTATTGTTTATTAAATACAACGAGTAATAACCTAAGTAAAAATTACAAGGAGGAAAATATATGGGAGAGGTTATAGTTATAACATCTGGAAAAGGCGGAGTAGGAAAAACTACAACAACAGCAAACCTTGGAGCAGCTTTGGCATTAAGAAATAAAAAGGTTGCATTAGTAGATACTGATATAGGTTTGAGAAATCTTGATGTTGTAATGGGCTTAGAAAACAGAATAGTATATGACATTGTAGATGTAGTTGAAGAAAAATGTAAATTAAGACAAGCCCTTATAAAAGACAAGAGATTTAATGAATTATTTTTACTACCTGCAGCCCAAACAAGAGATAAAAGTGCAATAAATGAAGAACAAATGAAAGAACTAATAGGAAAACTAAAAGACGAATTTGATTATATTTTAATAGATTGTCCAGCAGGAATAGAGCAAGGATTTAAAAATGCTATTGCTGGAGCTAACCGTGCTATTGTAGTAACAACTGCTGAAATTTCAGCAATAAGAGATGCAGATAGAATAGTGGGATTATTAGAAGCTTCAGAGATAAAAAATCCAGAGTTAATTATAAACAGAATAAGACCAGCAATGGTTAAAAAAGGCGAAATGATGGATGTTGAAGATATAGTAGATTTATTATCAATTGATTTGATTGGAGTAGTTCCAGACGATGAGTATATAATAACTCAAACTAATAAAGGAGAACCTGTTGTAACTAAAGAAAAGGCACCATCTGGAAAGGCATATATAGAAATTGCAAGACGAATATTAGGAGAGAATATAGATGTAACTATTCCGGGAAAGAAAGAGGGTCTTTTTAGTAAAATGAGAGGTTTTTTCGCAAAAGGAAAACATTAATACAACGGAGGTAAAGTATGTTTGAGAACATAATGAAGTTTTTTAAAAAATTTAAAAAAAGCGAAAAAGAAGAATCAAAAACTACTGCTAAGGAAAGATTGCACTTAGTATTAGCACAAGATAGAGCTAATATTTCTGCTGATTTTCTAGAAATGATGAAACAAGAAATATTAGAAGTAATAAAAAAATATATAGATATTGATGAGAAAGCTATAGATGTAAGACTTACAAATAAAGAAGGAGAAGATGGAGCAATGGGAGCTCCGGCATTATATGCTAATATTCCAATCATAACTATAAAAAATGAAGCTAGAAAACTAGAAGGAACTTTGCCAAAAGAGGAAAATGCTAATAAGCAAGAGGAGAATCTAAAAGAGATTCCAGTAGAAGAAAAAGAAGAGGAAAATGAGATAGAGGAAAAAAAAGAAGAAACTTCAGATACAAATAACTTAGTAGAAGATGAAGAAATAATCGAGGAAAATGAGAAGCAAGAGGAATCAGATAATGTTAATGTAAATGAGGTTGAGAATGAAAAGAAGAATTCTTAAAAATATTGAATGGGGAATACTTATTAGTACTATTATTTTATCAATAATAGGATTAGTTGCATTAACTTCTGCTACCAAAAATTCGGATTTTGATGAATTAAAAAAGCAGATATTGTGGCTAGCAGTAAGTATTCCTGTAATGATAGTTATTATTTTTATCGATTATGAGTTTATTGCTAAAATGTCTCCCATTTTATATGGTATTATTATAGCCTTATTAATTGGGGTTTTATTTACAGAACCTATAAATGGAGCAACTAGCTGGTTTTATATAGGACAGTTTTCATTACAGCCAGCAGAATTTGCTAAAGTTATATGCATACTTATGTTAGCATTTGTAATAACTAAAATTCAAAAAAGAGGTAGGGATGAAATTAGTAGATTTCCTAAACTTTTATTAGTATTATTGGTTTTTGCAGTTCCTACATTATTAATTATTAAGCAACCTGATTATGGTACTGCACTAGCTTTTATTATGGCTTTAGTATTTATGTTATTTGTAGCAGGAATAAAAAAAAGGTATATCATAGGAGCAATTTTATTAGTTGTTATTTTAGTGCCATTACTTTATTTCTTTGTTTTACCAGAACATGCTAAAACTAGAATAGATGTATTCCTAAATCCAGATATAGATCCTAGAGGAGCTGGTTATAATATAATTCAATCTAAATTAGCAGTTGGAGCAGGTGAGTTATTTGGAATGGGATTATTTAAAGGAAATCAAACTCAATTAGGATTTTTGTATCCTAAGACTACAGACTTTATATTTGCTCTAATTGCAGAAGAAATGGGATTTATAATAGCAGGTGGTGTTATAATTTTATATGTTGTTTTAGTAACTAAAGCAATATATGTAGCTAAAACAGCAAAAGATGAATTAGGTTCATACATTGCAATAGGAATAGCTGGTGTATTTTTCTTTCATATGTTGGAAAATATAGGTATGACAATGGGATTATTACCAATAACAGGTATACCACTACCTTTTGTAAGTTATGGTGGAAGCTCATTATTAAGTAATTTTATAATGATTGGACTTCTTTTAAATATATCTGGTAGAAGGCAAAAAGCAATTTTTATTGATTAATTATTTAAAAAGGAATTAAATATGTATTTAAAAAAGTTAAAGATAGGAAATGTTGAACTAAGAAATAATATTTTATTAGCTCCAATGGCAGGGATAACAGACCTGCCATTTAGGTTGATATGCGAAAAATATGGAGCAGGATTAACATATACCGAAATGATTAGTGCTAAAGGACTTTTTTATAATGATTCAAAAACAAAATTACTTTTAAATATAGAAAATGAAAAAAGACCTGTTTCAGCACAAATCTTTGGTAGTGATTTAGATGCTTTAAAATATGCAAGTGAATATGTTAGTAAAATTGTGGATATTGTAGATATAAATATGGGTTGTCCTGCACCTAAAATAGTAAAAAATGGAGATGGAAGTAAGTTATTATTAAATATTGATTTGTTGGAAAAAGTAGCTAAAACAGTAGTAAATTCGTCTAAAGTACCTGTAACAGCTAAAATAAGAAAAGGATGGGATAGCAATAATATAGTAGCGGTAGAAGTTGCAAAGGTTTTAGAAAATGCAGGAGTTTCTGCAATTACTATACATGGAAGAACAAGAGAAGAATATTATACAGGGAAAGCGGATTGGCAAATTATAAAAAAAGTTAAAGAAGCGGTGAAGATTCCTGTAATAGGTAATGGAGATATTAAAACAATGCAAGATGCAAAATTAATGTTTGAAGAAACTGGTGTAGATGGCATTATGATTGGTAGAGCCGCTATAGGAAATCCTTGGATTTTTGAAGATATAATAAATTATTTAGAAGGAAATTCAAATAGAGTTATAACAAATGACGAAAAATTAAATGTTATATTAGAGCATATAGAATTGGCAGTAAAAGAAAAGGGCGAAAATGTTGCTATAAAAGAGATGAGAAAGCATTTAGCATACTATATAAGGAATACAAAAGATGCAAGCAGGATACGAGATAGTATAAATAAAATTGATAAGAAGGAAGAGCTTATAGATTGTCTAAGGGAATACTTTAAATATATTTAAAATAAACTAAAAGTAGATTTATAAAAAAATCTACTTTTTTTTAATGAAATAAACAAATATGATGTAAAAATTGTTAAATGGAGGTTTTGGAATGAATAAGAAAAATTCTAAAAAACTATTTATTATTATTGGAATAATAATTTTATCTATTTTTATAATTATTTTTTTAAAAAATAATTATAAAAATTTAAAAACTGGTAATAATATGAGTAACAAAACAATTAAGGAAATTGAAGAATATATTTTAAATATTAGTTCTTATGAAGCAAAAGTTTCAGTAACAGTGGAAAGCAATAAAAATACAAATAAATATGTTTTAGAACAAAAATTCAACCTACCTAATATATCAAATCAGATTGTATTAGAGCCTGCCAATATAGCCGGTATGGAATTGATATATGATGGAATAAATCTTACAATAAGAAATACTAAACTTAATTTAAATAAAGTATATGAAAATTATTCTTGTATTACAGAAAACTATTTGTGTTTGGAAACTTTTATAAATCAGTATAAGAATAGTGAAGAATCAAAAATATATGAAAAAGATAATGAAATTATTTTAGAAACTAATTATAAAACAAATAAATATATACAAAATGCTAAGTTATATTTAAATAAAGAAACAGGAAATCCAACAAAAATGATTATTAATGATGTTAACCAAAAGGACATAGTTTACATATTATATAATGAGATAAAAATAAATAATTTGACGAAAAATGATGTATTGGCTTTCAAATTATTTGACTCAAATACTAAGTTATATTAATATTTTTTCTCAGACTTAATTTAAAATATATCAAAAATAGCCTTAAATATACGAATTAATAGGAGTGAATAAAATGGTAATAAAAAGAGGAGATATGTTTTATGCAGACTTAAGTCCAGTGGTAGGCTCAGAGCAGGGAGGGATAAGACCTGTTTTAATAATTCAGAATGATATTGGAAATAAACATAGCCCAACAGTAATTGCAGCAGCAATTACTTCACAAACGGGAAAAACTAAGTTACCAACACATATAGAAATTGGTTCACAAAATAATGGATTAAAGGCTGATTCTGTAGTTTTAACAGAACAAATTAGAACAATAGATAAAAGTAGATTAAAAGAAAAAATAGGTCATATTGATGATGAAAATATTATTTCACAAGTAAATAATGCTCTAGGAGTAAGCTTTGGACTTGAATAGAAAATCCGGTTTATTTGTTTTGCATTTTCAAATAAACCGGCAACTTAATCTATTTCTCAAATTAATGAGATTAATTAATAAAATTTTTGTTATACTTCTAATTTCTTTATAATTTTAATTTCTTTATACAATTTATCTATTCTTTCAGTTCTTATCTTTAGAGCATTTTTGTAATCTTCATAAACCTGTTTATAATTATCAAAATTTTCATCAACTTGGAAAAGCATTTTCATACCTTCTTTATAATAATTTTTCTTCTTTTCTGTTTTAGACTCTTCCATTTTTTCCGCATATTTACATATTAATTCAAACCTTTTAATATTTTCTTTTAAATAATCTAAATACTCATATAAGCAACTAATTTCATATAAAATATCATCAATAACAACTTTAAATAAAACTCTTAATACTCTTTTATTAATTTTGCCAACTCTAGAGTTTTGAGCCAAATGATCTAAAGCTACAAATTTAGGATCTGGATTTGCATCTTTTATTAACTCTTTTAAAGTTTCAGATATATTAACATGAGTTTTGTATTGTCTCTTGGTTACAATAGCATCATATTCATCTGCTACACGTATTATTTGAGCTTCCATTGGTATTTTTGTAATTCCATTAGGATAACCAGAACCATTTAAAGCTTCATGGTGATCTAAAGGACCTAATGCATATGGTCTAAGTTTTAAATCACGCATACACATTTCATATCCCTTGGTAGTATGAGTTTTCATAATTTCAAATTCCTCATCTGTTAATCTATCTGGTTTATTTAAAATTTTTGAAGGAATAAACAATTTACCAATATCATGTAAATATGCACATATTGTACAATAAATTGTAAACTTTTGGCTACAATGTAAATATTCACAAATTCTACAAACTAAATTTGCAACATTTTCACTATGTCTTCTGGTAAAAAAATCTAAACTACCTAATACATCTAATTGGTATCTCATTGTTTTATCTAAATTATATGATTTTAAATTGACAGGACTATAAAAATCAAATTTTTCTGTTTTCATAAAATATTATTCCTTTCTTAAAAACAAAAATCTGGTTTGAAAAGAATTAAATTTTCTTTAACTAAATTGTACTTTAAATAAAATTTTTTCTTTAGTTTAAACTCTAATTAAATAATACTATAAATAAAAAAAAGAAGCAAGAAAATAAATAAAAATTATAACAACTATTTTAATATAAGACTCCATGCACGGACTTTAAAGTTTTTTAATATATTATCTAATAACGAAAAAATAATAAAAAAAATTTTAAAAATTATGAATAATAAAAAAATTTTTGAACATAATAATAGCATAAGATTGATATTAGTTGAAATAAGAGTAATATAGGATGTTTTATATATGTTTTATATTATTCGAGCAAAGATGTATAATAGTGTAATGACCTTATATTATTATATGTCGGCGATGAGAGTATATTATTTGTGCTTAAGCTATATAGAAGTTATATTTATTTAATAGTTTTTTTGTAAATGTAATTTTTTAAATATATGGTTGAAACATGTATAATATATTCGAAGTTAAGATTATTCTTGTATTTTATAGTAATTGTTACTAGTCCCTCGTGGACGAATATGGTTATTATGTGTGCATTTGTAGTCGAGCGACTGATTAATATATTTGATGAGCTAGCTTATTTATACAGCAATGTATATTAGGTTATAAGTTAGGTATATTAGTTTTAGCTGAAGATTAATATCAGTGTTATAGAAAAAGCTGCTATAGACAATTTATCTATAGTAGCTTTTTAAAATATATAAAAAAGTTAATAAGAACAATGTTACAACAATGTTACAACAATATTACAATTTAATTACAAATAATAAAATATATTGAAAAGAAAAAACAAATAGTATAAAATAAACACATATAAATAGCAAGTAAAAATAAGAAAGATAGGAGAAAAGCAGAAATGGAGCAAGTCATTGGAACTGTAGAGAGAGAGACTGGCCAATGAAACAAAAAAATAGGCAAAAAAGGTTGCCATAAAATAGATAAAAAATAAAGAAATCATAAATTTGA
>CAJFUM010000075.1 GCA_904420285.1 uncultured Clostridia bacterium
GTTATAAAGGAGATAAAACAATTGTAACCATTGCAGATACAGAAATAAATTCATATTTAATTAAAAAAGTTAAAGAAAAATATCCTTGGCATTCTGTAGATGGAGAAGAAGAACAATTTGGAAAGAGTAATTATGTATGGATATGTGATCCAGTTGATGGAACTGCGATGTATGCTAGGCATATTCCAGTAGCGGTATTTTCACTAGCTTTAGTAATTAAAGGTCAACCTATGGTTGGAGTGGTATATGACCCATTTACAAATAGTTTATATACTGCTATAAAAGGAAACGGTGCATATAAAAATGGAGAAAAAATAATGGTAAATGATTATTTGTTAGATGATATGAAAACTGTGTGCCATTATGATTTATGGGTAGGCGCAGATTATAACATATCCAAAATAGTACAAGATTTAGGAAACAAAACATATTTTATTGGTTTAGGAAGTATTATTAGAGCTTGTATGTGTGTCGCATCTGGTGATTTTAGTCTTGCAATTTTTCCAGGCACAAAACATAAAAATTGTGATATTGCAGCAGTAAAAGTTATAGTTGAAGAAGCGGGAGGAACGGTTACAGACCTATTTGGAAAACAACAAAGGTATGATGAAAGCATAAATGGTGCAGTTATTAGTAATGGAAAAGTACACAATGAAGTAATTGAAACAATAAAAAAATATTTAAAAAATAAAAAAATAGTTTAGTTTTACACAATGAAACTATGAAATTTATATAAATAAGCATATTGAAAAAATAAAAAAGTAAGAAGGAGAAAAAATGAAGAGAGTTGATTTACATATACATACGGTACCAACAATAAAGGATTCAAGTTTTACTTTTGATATAGACAAAATGACTTTATATGTGCAAACTCTGAATTTAGATGCAATTGCTATTACAAATCACAATATATTTGACAAGAATCAATTTGAAGAAATAAATGATAAACTAAAAATAACTGTGTTTCCAGGAGTTGAAGTGGATTTAGAAAACGGACATTTACTTGTGATATCTAATGCAGATAAATTGGATAAATTTGACGAACAATGCAAATTATTGAAAGAAAAAATAGATGATAATAAATCATATATAACATATGATGAATTTATCAATATATTTGATAATTATGAAGAATATTTATTGATACCACATTACAAAAAGAAACCAGCAATACAACAAAGTATACTAAAAAAATTTGGAAAAAATATTACTTGTGGAGAAGTTGATAATATAAAGAAATTTTGTGTTTTAAAAAAACAACAAGATGAGTTAGTTCCAATATTATCTTCAGATATACGAATAAAAAAAGATTTAAAAACTTTTCCAACAAGATTTACTTTCTTGGATATAAATGATACTTCATTAAAATCTATTAAATATGCATTAAAAGATAAAGATAAAGTATTTATAAACGAAAGTAAAAGTGATAATGAATTTATGTTTACATCAGATGGTTTAATTGCATCAACAAAGTTAAATGTTATAATAGGGAAACGTTCTTCAGGAAAGACACATACTTTAAATATGATAAAAAATACGTTTGATACATCAGAAATAAAATATATTAAACAATTTGAAATAACTGAAAAAAGCGGACAAGAAAAATTCGATAAAATTACTAAAATAGAATATGAAAAAATTACAAATGAATATATGACTCCAATAGCTAATATTATGCCTTGTATTCTAGAGATAGATTTAGATGCAGATAATACAGAACTAGAAAACTATCATTCTAGTTTGATAAATCGAGCTTTAAATTCAGAAAGAAATGACATATTTTCAAAATCCTCTATGTTTAATGAAATTACATTTGATGTAAAAACAAATAATGAGTTAATCGAATTAATAAATGCTATAAAAGCATTATTAGATAATGACACATATAAAGAAATTATAGAGAAAAATATAGATAAAAATTCATTAAGGAAACTATTATTAGAATTGGTAAAAATATATAGATCTAAATATTTAGATGAAAAATTAAAAAACGAAATAGACAAATTAATTAATAAAGTGCAGAAGAAGTTAGAACTAAAATCTTCTATAGAAACTATATCTCAAATTGATTTTTATAGTATTATGAAAAATAGATTGATTGTCAAGAGATTCAATGGAGATTTTGATAAAATAAAAGAGAAAAAGAAAATTTTTGAAGAAGATTATCAAAGATTTAAGGTTATAGCCACAAAAGAACCATATAATACTGTTACAGAAATGAAAAAAGGAGCTAATATTGATTCAGGATCTTTAAGAGATTTATTTGAAAAATATTATAGAATAGATACATTTAAATATGTCCAAGAATTAAAAAAATATGGTATTTCTACAGAGAGTATTAGCAAATCTATAATCGAAATGAATTATAATGTAATAAATGACAAAGGTAGTGAGATATCAGGTGGAGAAAAAGCGGAATTCAATTTACTAAAAGAATTGGATGATGCTAAAAATTATGATGTTCTATTATTGGACGAGCCAGAGTCTTCTTTTGATAATCCATACATTAAGGAAAATATTAATACATTAATAAAAGATATTTCAAATAAAACTACAGTATTTATTGTAACTCACAATAATACATTAGGAGTTTCGAATAAGGCTGATAAGTTAATATATACTATGTATAATGATATAGAACAAAAATATGAGATTTATGTTGGGAATTTTACAGATTCAACATTAAAGAATAAAGATGGAAAAACCATATCTACATATGATGCACTAGTAAATTGTATGGAAGCGGGAATATCTACTTACGAAGAAAGGAGAAAAATTTATGAAAATATTAAAATGTGAAGATAATACTTGTTATCTGAATGTTGACGGAAAAGATAAGAAGATTTTAGAAATTAATAAGGAAGATATACTAAATGCCTTAGAATATATTTATAATAATGATGATGCTGAATTAGAAGAGTATGATAAAGAAAAAATAAAGAATGAAGCTGAAAAAATTATATATGAAAATTTATATAATAAATTAAAAGACTTTAAGGAAAACAAGCAAACATTAAAATTTGAAATTGATTCACTATTTAAGGAATTAGAAGATAAATATAATTTGAACTAAAAATACTGGTCAATTGAAAAAGTAAAATATATTTAGAAAAAGTAACTTCTAATTACTGGTTAAATGCTATTTAAAAGGATTTAATTGAGTAAA
>CAJFUM010000076.1 GCA_904420285.1 uncultured Clostridia bacterium
AATCAATTTCTAAAGTACTTTTTCTTTCAAAATACATTAATTTACTATGCCTAGTAGCTATTTCTTCAGCACATACATTTTCTAATAGTGCTCCTTGATTAATATATAAATCATCATCTAAAATTGCTTTCTGTGTTCCTTCTTCTAACATAGACACTAATAAACCTGTATCTCTCATATATATTTTAAAACAATTTAATCGTATATTCGATATCAGCGGTAATGCTGGCTCAGATAAATTATAACAGAAATTAATAATTCCTGCATCTTTTAACCATTCTATCGATGATGCATATTTTCTCTCTCCAACGTTTTCTTCATCTTCTTTTATTTCTGAAAACAAAAATTTCTTATTTTTCTTTGATAATTGTATTGGTATACTATTAAATGTATTTATAATTTTTTGTTTTTTGCTAGTTTCAGCGAACTTCACGACATCTAACAAATAATTTTCTACAATGGCTTTTTGAAGAATTAACACTTTTGACAAACTACCTGTTTTTACATATTCGTTTACAACATTTGGCATTCCACCAACTAGCATATACATTTTAAATTGTTCTGATAGCTGTTTCATAATATATTCATCTATAGGTTTTATATTCTCAAAGCAATCTTTTGCATATTCTATAGTTTCTTTTTTTATACCTATTCCCCACAAAAATTCTTCAAAATCCAATGGGTATAAATCTATTACTCTTTCATATCCTACAGGGTATGATGTTACTTCTTTATAATACAGCCCTAATAATGAACCAGATGAAATTACATCAATTCTTCCATCTAACGCAAAACTTTTTAGAGCTGTTCTTGCGTTTGGGCAAGATTGTATCTCATCTAAAAATAAAATTGTTTTATTTGGTACTATATTTACATTCGGAAATGTAACTTCAAGTTTCATTATTAATGTTTTTATATCTAAATTTCCATCAAAGATATTCTTATATTCAGGAGTTAATTCAAAATTTATATAAATATAATTTTCATAATTTTTCTTTGCGAAATCATCAATAATAAATGTTTTTCCAACTTGCCTTGCACCTCTAATTAATAAACATGGTTTATTTTCTTCCTTTTTCCATTCTTCTAATGCACTGGTAATTTTTCTTTTTAACATTTTACCACCTCATAATTATCTTTTACTTATTATATTATACAATTTTTATTTGTTTTACGCAAGTTTTTTTAGTGACTTTTTGTATTTAATTGCAAGTTTTTCTGATGACTTTTTATGATAAATTACAAGTTTTTTAGTGCATTTATTATATAATATTTATTTTAAGTAATCACAATAAATGTATTAATTTTATAAAAATGTAAGATTTATACTTTTTGTATTTTCTTACTCACTCTAATGATATATCCTCGTGTCAATTTCTGACAGTCAATGACTGAGCCTCAACTTATGGCATATTTATGCCAAGTAAATATGTGGCTTGAGAAATATCAGCCTAAGATTGAAATATAGATTGTAAGAGGTCACAAATTGTGACCTCAAATTTTTAATATACCTATATTTCTTTTTTTCTAGTAAACATTATTCCAGATGCTGAAGCTAAAATTGCTAATGAAGCAATTGCAAGATAATTTTCTTCTCCAGTTTTTGGGATTTCGTCTTTATCTACAATACCATTATTTCCTTCATTATTATTGTCATTATTTTGAATTTTAGAAGTTTTTACATAAATAGTTGTATCAGAATCTAACTTACTATTAAAATCAAACTCTTTTGTATACTTTGCATCTGTAAAATATCCATCTATTTTATATCCTTCTTTTAATTCAATATGTGATTTTAATAAATCAGCTGTAATAGTTGAATTTTCGTCTACTACTATTCTTTCAGTTTCATCAGATATAATTAAAGTTACTACTACTTTTTTAGTATCAGCATTTACTGTAGCATTTTCTGGGATACTAGCTTCAGAAATTACATTATTATCTTTATCTGTAAAAACAATTCTATCTCCTGCTATTACAACTTTATTTGTAGTATTTTCTGTATTAGTTACAGTAAATTCTGTAAGATTACCATTTTCAGCAGGACGCACTATATTTTCATTTGAATCTGATGTTAGAACACCATTCATAATTAAACTTGGATTATTTGTAGCAGCTGATCCTTTATCTATTTCAATACCATTATTTTCTCCTGTACCATTGTAACCTAAATGTAATTTTCTTACTTCGATATTTCCACCATTAGCTAAAACACCACCATATCTAAATCCTGTAATTGAAACATTATCTAAGATAACAGTTGCTCCATCATAAGATTGTACACCATATTTTGGTCCATTATTTAAATTAATATCTTTTAATGTAAGTTTACCTGCAGCAAATTGAGCAGTGAACATTGTTTGATTTCCAGATGTTGAAGTCCAATCTGTAGAACCAGCAATAGTATACCCATTACCATCAATAGTAAGTTCTTTTTGAATAACAATTGGTTTAGTAACTGTTATATTATTTTGAATTTCAACTGTTCCTCCATCATCTACATTTTGTATAGCATTAATTAAAGATTCTTCATCATTAGCTGTTTCAGTAGCTGCAGCATTACTAATGCTTGGAATGCAAAGTAAAGCAATAACTACTATTAATGAAATTAACATTATTTTAATTGTATTTTTCATTTTTACCCTCCTATTTTTATTTTTTTAATAGTAATTTCAGTTTTTTCTATATACTGTTTTACTATAATTATTATTTATTTTTTCTCATTTTTGTTTTTTTATTTATTTTTTTTGATTTTTTTACAATCAAAATTTTCCAAAACAAGAAGATATAAACATGAAAAGACATCTTGCCATAAAAGTAAGATGTCTTTTGGTCTATTATCTTGGATATTTAATTGCTGCTTGTGCTGCTGCTAAACGAGCGATAGGAACTCTAAAAGGTGAACAAGAAACATAAGTAAGTCCAATTCTATGGCAATACTCTACAGTTGGTGGATTTCCCCCATGTTCTCCACAAATTCCAAGTTCTATATTTGGTCTTGTTTGTCTACCTAATTTAACTGCATGCTCTACTAATTTTCCTACTCCTTCTTCGTCTATTCTTGCAAATGGATCAAAATCATAAATATTTTTAGAATAATATTCTCCTAAGAATTTTCCAGCATCATCACGACTAAATCCAAAAGTCATTTGAGTTAAATCATTTGTTCCAAAAGAGAAGAATTCTGCTTCTTTTGCAATTTTATCAGCAATTAAAGTTGCTCTTGGAATTTCTATCATCGTTCCAACCATATATTTAATATCAACATTTTCTTCTTTTAGCATTTCATCTGCAGTTGAAGTTATAATACTTTTTACATATACTAATTCTTTATAATCTCCAACCAATGGAATCATTATTTCCGGTTTTACATCAATTCCTTCTTTTTTTACATTGATAGCTGCTCCAATAATAGCTTTAGTTTGCATTACGCCAATCTCTGGATATGTTATATCTAATCTACAACCTCTATGTCCCATCATTGGATTAAATTCATGTAAACCAGTAACTATATTTTTTAAATCGTCAAAAGTCATTTTCATATCTTTTGCTAAAGATTCTATTTCTTCATCAGTATGTGGTAAAAATTCATGTAAAGGTGGGTCTAATAGTCTTATTGTAACTGGAAGACCTTTCATTTCTCTAAATAAACCTTCAAAATCTCCTCTTTGCATTGGTAGTATTTTTTCTAATGCTTTTTCTCTCTGCTCTTTAGTCTTAGATACAATCATCTCTCTAATTGCAGCTATTCTTTCTGGAGCGAAAAACATATGCTCAGTCCTACATAACCCTATTCCCTCTGCTCCAAAACTATATGCTTGTTTTGCATCTTTTGGAGTATCTGCATTAGTCCTAACTTCCATCTGTCTATATCTATCAGCCCATTCCATAAATTTTGCAAAATTTCCTGTAACCTCAGCATTAACAGTATCAATCTTTTCTCCATATACATTACCTGTTGAACCATCTAAAGAAATCCAATCACCTTCTTTAAAACTTTTTCCTCCAACAGTAAATGATTTTTCTTCTTCATTTACAGAAATTTCTGAACAACCAGATACACAACATGTTCCCATTCCTCTTGCAACAACAGCTGCATGTGAAGTCATACCTCCTCTTACAGTAAGTATTCCATGACATACCTGCATTCCATCTATATCTTCAGGAGAAGTTTCTAACCTTACTAAAATCAAATCTTTTTCTCCTGCTTCGTGTTTTTTTAAAGCATCTTCTGCAGTAAATACCACTTTACCTGTTGCAGCTCCTGGAGAAGCTGCTAGTCCCTTTGCTATTGGTGTGGCTTGCTTTAATTTTTCCCCATCAAAGTTTGGGTGTAATAATTGATCTAATTGATTAGGCTCAACTCTTAAGACCGCTTCTTTTTCAGATATCATACCTTCATTAACTAAATCTACTGCTATCTGAAGTGCAGCAGTTGCAGTTCTTTTTCCATTTCTAGTCTGTAAGATATATAACTTTCCATTTTCAATTGTAAATTCCATATCTTGCATATCTTTATAATGTTTTTCTAACATATTTGCATACATTACAAAATCTTGATATGCTTCCATATCTGTTTCTTTTAATTTCTCTATTGGTTCTGGTGTACGTATTCCAGCAACAACATCTTCGCCTTGAGCATTCATTAAATATTCCCCAAATATTTTATTTTCTCCAGTTGCTGGATTTCTAGAAAATGCCACACCAGTACCACAATCTTCTCCCATATTTCCAAATACCATTTCTTGTACATTAACAGCTGTTCCCCAACTACTTGGAATATCATTTAATCTTCTATATGTTATTGCTCTAGGATTATTCCATGATCTAAATACTGCTGTAACAGCTTCTATCAACTGTTCTTCTGGATTTGTAGGAAATTCTGAACCATGCTCTTTCAAATATATATCTTTAAATATTTCTACTAATTCTTTTAAATCTTGTGCATTTAGTTCTGTATCTAATTTAACACCTTTTTGTTGTTTCATCTCATCAATAGCTTTTTCAAATAAAGGCTTTGGTATCTCCATAACAACATCACTAAACATTTGAATAAATCTTCTATAACTATCATATGCAAACCTTTCGTTCTTTTTAGCCATTGCTTCTACAACTTCTTTATTTAATCCCAAATTTAAAATTGTGTCCATCATACCTGGCATTGATGCTCTTGCACCAGAACGAACAGAAACTAGAAGCGGATTTTTTGGATCTCCAAACTTCTTATTAGTTATATTTTCTAATTCTCTTAAACTATTAAATATTTGTGATTTTACTTCATTTGAAACAGTTTCATTGTTATTATAATATTCAATACATGCTTCTGTAGTAATTGTAAAACCTTGTGGAATTGGCAATCCTAAATTAGTCATTTCTGCTAAATTAGCACCTTTTCCTCCAAGTAATTCACGCATATTAGCGTTTCCTTCTCTAAATAAATATACATATTTTTTATCCATTTTATCCCGTTCCTTTCCATAGGCAGAAATAATTCTTCCTACTATATCTTTTGCAAATTAATATTTTTTATACTTTTTTTGTAATATTTTTTTCATTAATTATTATATAAATAAGTTTTAAAAAAGTAAATATTAAATAAAAATAATTTAAATTATAAAATCATTCCAAACAGAAATTATAAGAATTATTTGTAATATTAAAATTACAGGAAAACCAATAGAAAATCTTAATTTTTTTGTTTTATGCCTAAAAGCATACATTCCAGCTATTGCTCCAATACTACCTCCTATTAAAGCTAAAAAGAATAATGATTGTTCTGGTATTCTCCATTTTCCATATCTTGCTTTTCTCTTATCAATATACATTGCAAGAAATGCTATTAAATTAATTATAATTAAATAAATTATAAAATACATTAATATATTTTCCATTTATTTTCCTTTCATATCGTATTTTCTATTTTAATGGCTCTCTTTTTTCTCTATAAATTCCAAATTTTACAAGTATGTTATATATTTTTGCTCCATAAGGAATCATCATAATATCATCTTTAGTAAGTGTTTTAGTAAATAATATAAATAATACATAAGTTATTGCTCCTAAAGCGATAGAAATAATAGTGCTTATTGTATTTCCTAAGAAATTATTAAATAGTTTATATCCTAAAAACACTATCACTCCCATTCCTAGTCCAGATATAACTGGCTTTAAAATATGAGTTCTAAATTTAATATGCATATTTACACACCTATTCATTACATTATAGCAAATAAAGAACACAATTATTTGATATATTAATGAACTTATTGAAGCACCATAAATTCCTATATTAGGATTACTTATTAATACCATATTTAATATGAATTTAATTACTGCTCCAAGTCCAGCTGCGATTGCAGGTATTTTTGATTGATTTACTCCATATAAACCACCTGTTAGGGTTTGTGATAAAGCTGTTAATATCATTGATACTGATGCTATCATAAACACTCCAGTTCCATCAGATGCTGTAGGATAAAGCATTTTTAAAATTGGATCTGCTAGTGAAATAAATCCAATAGAACATGGTAGTATAATAATTAATGAAGCAAAAAACGAAAATGATAATCTTCTTGATGCAGTTTTCTTATCTTTTACAGCTAAAGCCTCTGATACAGCTGGGGTTAGTGCTGTTGAAAATGCTAAGTTTATGGCTAATGGAAAACTAACTAAAGTATCTACTTTAGATAATATTCCTGTTGCTCCCATTGCGGCTTGCTCTAGTGCTTCTTTAGTCATGTTTGCATTTTGCAAAGAAATTTGTATACAGTTGCTTACAGTAGCTGTATCTATTACTCCACTAATTACAGAAATTAGTGAGCTTATTGTAATTGGTATTGAGATTCCTAGTATTGTTTTTAATAATTCTTTATTTGTTTTCCTTCTTTCTGGAGATTCTATTGAACCTCTAGTGCTTATTTTATTGTTTTTATAATACATTAATAAATAAATAAATGTTATTATTATAGCACATGTAGTAGATAAATTTCCTGCTGCAGCCATTATATATGGATCTTTTCCAATACAAGCATATACAAATGTAATAGAAAGTACACAATTCAAAAATTGTTCTAGTGTTTGAGAAACACTAGTTGGTTTCATATTTTGTTGTCCAGAAAAATATCCTCTGTACACTGCCGACATTGCAACAAATACAATTGCAGGAGATAATACTTTCATTACATATGCCACATCTGGAACATTTAAAATATTAGTAGCAATAAAATCCGCTCCTAAAAATAATCCTAGTGATAAGATAAATCCTATTGTTGTAAAAAATTTAAAAGCTATTCTAAATATTCTTTGTGCTCCTTTTGTATCTCCAATTGCTATCCTCTCAGATACTAATTTAGATATAACACTTGGAATACCAATAGATGACAATGTTAGTAAAAGAGCATATATTTGATATCCTGCTGAATAGTATCCAAGACCTGTATCTCCAAATCCTTCAATATTAGTTATAACTAATTTATATATGAGGCCTAAAACTTTTATTAATAATTGTGAGCATATTAATATCACAACATTTTTCATAAAAGAATTTGACCTTTTTTTATATCTTTTTCCTTTCAAAATATTTCTCCTATTATTAATATTATATCTTATTTTTCCTTAGTGCAATTAATTTGCTTTATATATTAAATTTTGGCATCATTCCTATTTTATTTGGTGTATGTTCTGGAAGCTGATAAATATCATGACCAGGAAATTCATTACCTTCCACAAATATTGGTCCATTAGGTGTAAAACATACATCCCAGCCTATATATCCCATTTGAGGTACAATCTTTGCTGCTTCTTTACACATTGCTACTACCTTATCCCAATCAGGAAATTTGAATCCTTTTATCTTAGTTCCTGTTTGAGGATGATTTTCATACAAATTTTTATTTTTATCAATAGCTTTATCCATAACCTCTCCTGTAAGTTCATTTACTGGAGCAACCATACCACCACTATTAAAATTATCAACAAATTTTCCATTACCTATTCTAAAATATGCACATATAACATGTGGGATACCATCTTTTAAAATAGTAACAACTCTAACGGTATTTATAGCATCTGGATATATTGCTGCTACTGATGGATGTTGCTTTATAACCTCTTCTAATTCAAAATTATTATTTCCTTCTATAAGTTTATTATATACTTCATCTAATGAATTATATTCACTAGTATCTATTTTTTCTATTCCATGTCCACATCCTCCATCAACAGGCTTTGCCATAAATACTGGATGTTTTTGCATAAATGTAATAACATCTTCTTTTGATGTTCCTTTTACATTTATCCAATCTCTTTTTATATAATCTTTAAATAATTCATTAAACTCATTTTTATTTTCAAATAAATGAAAATACGATTTATCATTGTATTTTGCAACAATATCATTATTTCTGCCTCTAGTAATATATGTATCTCTTTGTGAAGGTGTTAGATTATACATTTCAAATAAATCATAATCCATATATCCTGCTCCATATTTTCTTGCACATCTTTGCATATCAAACAAAATATATAATTTAGATTTGCCAGTTTTTTTATGTATAGAATCTATTTTGTCAAACATTGCTTTTTTATCCATTGTTTTTAATCTTTTTAAAATATACTTTATATTACCCAATTTTATTCTCCACCTATCTTAAGTTATCTTTTAAAAACTAATTTTATCTTGTAGCCATTTTTCAATTTCATCTATATTTATTCTAATTTGCTCCATTGTATCTCTATCTCTAATAGTAACAGTATTATCTTCCAAAGTATCAAAATCTACAGTAATGCAGTATGGAGTTCCTATTTCATCTTCTCTTCTATACCTTTTTCCTATACTTCCTGATTCATCATAATCACACATAAAGTTTTTAGATAATTTTTCATAAACTTCTATTGCTTTTTCACTTAATTTCTTTGACAATGGTAAAATTGCCACTTTATATGGTGCTAATGCAGGATGTAAGTGAAGAACTATTCTACTATCATTTTCATCTAGTTCTTCTTCTTCATAAGAATTGCATAAAAATGCTAAAGCCACTCTATCACATCCTAAAGATGGTTCAATACAATAAGGAATATATTTTTCATTTGTCTCTGGCTCTAAATATGTCATATCTTGTTTAGAAAATTCCATATGTTTTTTTAAATCATAATCTGTTCTATCTGCAATTCCCCACAATTCTCCCCAACCAAATGGAAAATTAAATTCTATATCGGTTGTTGCGTTACTATAATGTGATAATTCTTTTTGTGAATGATCTCTTAGTCGTATATTTTCTTTTTGAATTCCTAAATCTAAAAGCCATTTTTCACAAAATTCTTTCCAGTACTTATGCCATTCCAAATCAGTACCAGGCTTACAGAAAAACTCTAATTCCATTTGTTCAAATTCACGTGTTCTGAAAGTAAAATTACCTGGAGTAATTTCATTTCTAAATGCTTTACCAATTTGTGCAATTCCCAAAGGTAATTTTCTTCTTGTTGTACGCATAACATTTTTAAAATTAACAAATATTCCCTGAGCTGTTTCTGGTCTCAAATATATTTCAGATTTTGTATCTTCAGTAACTCCTTGGAATGTTTTATACATAAGATTAAATTTACGAATATCTGTAAAATTTTTCTTTCCACAATTTGGGCATGGTATATTATTATCATTTATAAAAGAAATCATTTCTTCATCTGTCATGCCATCTGCAATAATATCTTTTCCATTTTCATGTGCCCATTCTTCAATCAATTTATCTGCACGATGTCTGGTTTTACATTCTTTACAATCTATAAGTGGATCCGAAAAATTCCCAATGTGTCCTGAAGCAACCCATGTTTGAGGATTCATTAGAATTGCAGCATCAATTCCCACATTATATTTACTTTCTTGTATAAATTTTTTTCTCCATGCATTTTTTATATTGTTTTTTAATTCTACTCCTAAAGGTCCATAATCCCAGCTATTAGCTAGCCCTCCATATATTTCTGACCCTGGATACACATAACCTCTATTTTTACAAAGGCTCACAAGTTTATCCATTGTTAATTTTTCCATTATCCAAATTCATTCCCTTCTAATAAATATTTTTGTCTTATATATTTTTAGATTTTATCAATATCTAATTTAAAAGTCAAGTATGATAACATTTTTCGATATTATGTAACATTATTATCTATTTTTCGTCTTTTTAAATTATCCACATATGTGTGGATAATGTGGATAACTTTGTGAATAACTATAAATAGTGGGTTCTATTTTTATATTTATCCACATTAATATTGGAAATATTTTATGAAAACTATTTTTTACGCATTTTTTAGAATTTTTAAAGGTATTATGTAATTTTGTGTAGAAAAAACAACTATAAATTTAGCAGATATTTACTAAATTTATAGTTGCAAATATTACTCTATCCAAATAAACTAATTTGATTACTTTGGCTCATTCCTTTTAAACATCCTACCCTATCTAATAATTCTATAACAGATTTTCCTATTTTAGATCTTATTCTCATATCATCAATAGACATGAACTTTCCTTCTTGTTTTGCCGAGTCTATTCCTTCAGCAGCAACTGTTCCAAGTCCTGGTATACTATTTAAAGGAGGTCTTATTCCATCTTCTTCTACAATAAACTTAGTTGCATGAGATTTATATAAATCTATAGGTAAGAATTTTATTCCCCTTTCATACATTTCTAATACTAGTTCTAATATAGCATACATATTTTTATCCTTTGTTGTAGCACTATTACCAGCTAGATCTATCTCTTTCATCTTGTTTATTACTTTTTCTTTCCCATAACACATTATATCACTATCAAATTCGTCCGCTCTAATAGTAAAATATGCTGCATAATATGCTTTAGGTTCATGTACTTTAAACCATGCTATTCTAAATGCATTTGTAACATATGCTGCTGCATGTGCTTTTGGGAACATGTATTTTATCTTTTCACAAGATTTTATATACCAATCCGGAACATTGTTCTCCTTCATTATTGTAACATATTCAGCCCATTTTTCTGGGTCTTTAAGTGCTTTTCCTTTACGAACTGTTTCCATTATTTTAAATGCATGATTTGGAGGAACTCCTTTTTTTATTAAATATATCATAATATCATCACGACAACATATTGCTTCATTTAATGTTACAGTTCCTTCTTCAATTAAAGATTGAGCATTACCCAACCACACATCTGTACCATGTGATAAACCAGATATACGAATTAGTTCATCAAATGTAGTTGGTTTTGTATCAACAAGCATTCCCCTAACAAATTTAGTACCAAACTCAGGTATACCATAACTTCCAACTTTAGATTTTATTTGCTCTGGAGTTACTCCTAAAGCATCTGTAGAACTAAATATAGACATTGTTTCTTTATCATCTAATGGAACTTTTGTTGGGTCTATTCCAGTTATATCATAAAGCATCCTTATCATTGTAGGATCATCATGTCCTAAAATATCTAGTTTTAATAGGTTTTGATCTATTGAGTGATAATCAAAATGAGTTGTTATTATATCAGAATTTGGATCATCTGCAGGGTGTTGTACAGGACAAAATTCATATATTTCTCTTCCTTTTGGAACAACTATTATACCGCCAGGATGCTGTCCTGTTGTTCTCTTTATACCAGTACATCCTTGTGCAATTCTTAATACTTCAGCATTATTTACAGGTATTCCTCTTTCTTCATAATATTTTTTTACATATCCATAAGCTGTTTTATCTGCAACTGTACCAACAGTTCCAGCTTTAAATGTTGTTCCTTTTCCAAATATTACTTCCGTATATCGATGTGCTTTTGCCTGATATTCTCCTGAAAAGTTTAAATCTATATCTGGCTCTTTATCTCCATTAAATCCCAAAAAAGTTTCGAATGGAATATCTATACCATCTTTAACCATTTTAGTTCCACATTTAGGACAATCTTTATCTGGTAAATCAAATCCGCATTGACAACCATAATCAGTAAAATCTGAATATTTACATTTTGGACATCTATAATGTGGTGGCAAAGAATTTACTTCTGTTATTCCTGTCATATTAGCCACAAATGATGAACCTACTGATCCTCTGGATCCTACTATATATCCATCTTCATTTGATTTCCACACTAATTTTTGTGCAATAATATACATAACTGAGAATCCATTTTTTATAATTGAATTTAGTTCTTTGTCTAATCTTTCTTGTACTAAGTCTGGAAGCGGATCTCCATATAGTTCATGTGCTTTATTATATGCAATATCCTTTATTGTCTGTTCACATCCATCAATATGTGGAGGACATTTTTCTGGAGATATTGGACTTATTTTTTCACATAAATCTGCTATTTTATTTGTATTTGTAACAACTACCTCATATGCTTTTTCTTCTCCTAAATATTCAAATTCTTTTAGCATTTCTTCAGTTGTACGTAAATACAATGGTGCTTGTTCATCAGCATCATCATACCCTTGTCCTGCCATTAATATACGTCTATATATTTCATCTTGTGGATCCATAAAATGTACATCACAAGTTGCCACAACAGGCTTTCCAAGTTTTTCTCCTAATTCTACTATTTTTTTATTAATATCTTCTAATGCTTTTACATCAGGAACAGTTCCATTTCTAACCATGAACATATTATTTCCTAAAGGCTGAATTTCTAAATAATCATAATCAGAAGCAATGTCTTCTATTTCTTCATCTGTTTTCCCCGCAACAATTGCTCTATATATTTCTCCTTGTTCACATGCACTTCCTAATATTAAACCTTCTGAATATTTTTTATATATTGATTTTAATATACGAGGTTTTTTGTAAAAATAGTTTATATGAGAAAAAGATATTAGTTTATATAAGTTCTTTAACCCTACATAATTTTTTGCTAAAATAATTGCATGATATGTTGGCAAACGTTTAAAATCTGTATTACCTGCACACAATCTATCAATATCTTCTATCTTTTTTGCTCCTTTTTCTTTTAACATATCTAGCATTACATTAAATACTTTAACAGTAGTATCTACATCATCTAAAGCCCTATGAGCAACTTCTACTTTTATTCCTAATTTTTCTGCTATTAAACCTAATTTGTACTTTTTAAAATCTGGAAATAATTCCTTAGATAAACGTAAAGTATCTAAATATGTATTATTTAGAGTATAACCTAACTCTTTAGCATTATATTTCAAAAACCCTATATCAAAATCTGCATTATGTGCAACTAAAACACTATCTCCCACAAATTCAATTAATTTAGGAAAAACTTTATCTATTGTCTCTGCATCTTTAACCATTTCATCTGTAATATTTGTAACTTCAACTACTCTTTGTGGTATTGGTTTTTCAGGATTAACAAAACAAGAAAATTCATCTATAACTTGTCCATCTTTAACTTTCATTATTCCAATCTCTGTAATTTTTTCGGTTCTAAACGAAAAACCTGTTGTTTCTAAGTCTAATACACAATATGTAGTATCTAAGTCTTGCTTATCTGGAAATGAAACAACTGGTGTTCTATCTGGAGCTAGATATGCTTCAACACCATATATAATTTTTAAATCTGGATTTTTTTCACTAAAATGATGTGCTTCAGGAAATGCTTGTACAACACCATGGTCTGTTATTGCTATAGATTTCATTCCCCATTTAGCAGCTCTTTTTAGAAGATCACTTGCAGATGTTACTCCATCCATTTGACTCATTTGAGTATGCATATGAAGTTCTACTCTTTTTTCTTTTGCTTCATCTTTTCTAGTTTCTTTTTTCAAGCCAGTACTTTCAATTATTACATTTGCAATAACTCCAAGTTCTTTGGCGAATGGATCAAATTGTGCTGTTCCTTCTAGTTTTATCCCTTTTGCTCCTTTTAATTTCCCTATAAGTTCTTTAGATTTTTCTCCTTCGGAAAATACTTTACATGTAATTGTACTACTACCATCATATAAATCAAACATCACAAGAACTTTTCCACTTTTTAGTTCTCTAGAGTCCACATTTAAAATTTCTCCATCTAATACTACTTTTCCACTATCCACACTCAAATCAATTATTTTAACTAATTGCTCTTTTAATTTTAAACTTCTACCATATATTAAAGGAGAACTTTCTTCTTTTTCACTAGGAGCTTCTTTAGATAAATTAACTTCTTCTTTAACTTTTTCATTTTGATTACCACTTTTAGAAGCTATTTGTTCATCACTTACTGTATTTTTAGTTTCTTCTTCTGCTTCTACCATTGATTGAGCATATTGTATAGCTTCTTGTTCTAGTCTTTTACTATGTTCTAAATACTGTTTTCTTGCATCTTCTGATACATTTTCTATAAATTTTATTTTATATTTTAATCCATAAACATCTGATATAATTTGTGATAATATTTCATCAAATTTTTTTGCTTCTATTACCATTTTTCCTTTCATCATCATATTTACAGAAATTATATTATCTTGTATTTGAATTGTACTATTCTTTAAAAATGCTTTACTTAGAGGATGTTTATGTGCCATATAACAAATTATTAATGGCCATTCTTTTTCTATATCGATTTCCAATGGGGTTTTATATTCTACTTTAATATTAGCATCAAATATACTAAACCTTTTTTGTAAATATTGTTCAAATTTATATAAATCTTCTATTTGTATAAATTTTTCTGCTTGTAAAATTAATTCTAATTTATTTGTCTTTTTAAATAAATTTATTAATTTAATTCTGCTCTCATTTAATGAAAAACTATTTGAATCATAATCTTTAAATATTTCTTTTATTGTCTTTTCCATAAGTTCATCTCCTAGTTTATTTTTTAATTATGTTATACTTAACTAATTATTCTTCCTACATCATTGAAAGCTACATATATTGATAAAGTAATTAACGCTACAAAACCAATCATTTGAAGTTTTAACTCAAAGTTTTCTTTTAAAGGTTTTCTTCTAATTGCTTCTACTAAATATATTACAATTTTTCCTCCATCTAATGGTGGGAATGGAAGCAAATTTGTTACTCCTAAAGACATTGATATTAAAGCCATTATATAAAGAAAATCTATTATGTTGTTAGTTTGAGCTACAACTTCAGATATTCCAATTGGTCCCATTAAATTATCTACAGTAACTCCTCCAGTAAATAGTAATTTAATACTTTCTACCATTGACCATACAAAGTTTCCAGTTGAGCCAATAGCTTTTATAAAATCACCAGTCATTATAGCTATTAAAATAACATATAAAATAATAGCAAAAACTATATTAACAATTCCCCCTGCTGCAACAACAGCAATCCTTTTAGGAATACTTGCTTTACTAAAAGAACCTTCTTCTTCAGAACGTTCCTCTTCACCTAACATATTTACATATCCACCAAGTGGAATTAGTCTTATTGAATACTTAGTTTTACTAGTTTGTTTGCTCCATAAAAGAGGACCAAATCCTATTGAAAATTCATTTACTTTAATTTTACATAAACGTGCAATTAGGAAATGTCCTGCTTCATGAATTAAAACTAAAAAACCAAGTATTATTATAATTTTTAAAGCTGTTAAAATAAAACCCATAAAATTTATCCTTTAAATAATCAAAATTCCTTTTATAATTATATGATACTAAGTAAAAAATATGCAAAAGGTAGTATAAATATTACACTATCAATTCTATCTAGTAGTCCACCATGTCCTGGAATTAAATTACTATAATCTTTTATTTCGCAATATCGTTTAACACTAGATGCTGCCAAATCACCTATTTGACTAATAATACTTAAGAAAATTGAGATAATTAATATATATGTATAATTAAAATTTACATACCAGATATTGTTACAAACAGCTGTAAAAATAATGCTAAGTAATGCAGCACCAATTACGCCTGCAATACATCCTTCTATAGATTTATTAGGGCTTATTTCTGTAAATTTATGTTTTCCCCAATTTTTTCCTATTACATATGCAAATATATCTGTTCCCCATGCTATAAAGAAAACATACCATATTAAAATTCGTCCATTTTCCATGCTATCTCTAATTAATGGTGCAAACATTAGAAAAAAGACAATATAACATGTTCCAAATAAAGAAATTGCAATATCTTTAATGTTCTTTTTCATACCACTTGCAACAAGCACAATAAAAAGCAATAATATATTTATTAGTATAATTAATGTTATAGAAGGTAATACATATTCGCCTGGAATTACATGAATAAAACTAATTAAAATTGCTGTAATATATCCTGGCCATTGTATTAAATTTGCTTTTTTGTTAAAAGCTTTGTAAAATTCATGTAAACTCATAAGTGCTACTATACTTATAAATATGTCTACCAAATATTTATTGCCAAATATAAGTATTATCGCAAATATTGGAAATAAAATAATTCCTGATAAAAATCTTTTTATACTCATGTTTATGTCCTTTCCCGTTTATTTTCCACCAAATTTTCTATTTCTTTTTTCAAATATGTTTATTGCATTTAATAAATCTTCTTCTGAAAAATCAGGCCAATATTTATCAATAAATAAAAATTCTGTATATGCTAATTGCCATAACAAAAAATTACTTATTCTTAATTCTCCTCCTGGACGTATTAGTAAATCTGGATCTGGTTCATCTACAGTATATAAATTATTAGTTATTAATTCTTCGTTAATTTCATCTATATCTATAAGATTATTTTTTACGTTATTCGATATATTCTTTACAGCTTTAACTATTTCAGCCCTTCCCCCATAATTAAAAGCTATATTTAGAGTTAATCCTGTATTATTTTTAGATTTTTCTACAATTTTATCAACACTTTCTTTTAGATTATTATTTAGTCCTTCTATATCTCCTAAAACTCTTATTTTAATATTACGCAAACTTTCTTTGTTTAAGAATTTGTCCAGGTATTTTTCTAAAAGAATCATCAATGCTCCAACTTCTTCCTTTGTCCTCTTCCAATTCTCTGTAGAAAAAGCATAAACAGTTAAATATTTCAAACCAATGTTATTAGCAAAAGATGCAATTTTTTCTAATGTTTCAGCTCCTGCTTTATGTCCAATTTTGGGATCTAGTCCTTTTTCTTTTGCCCATCTTCTATTTCCATCCATTATTATTGCAATATGCTTAGGCATAAGTTCTTTATCTATATTATCTATTGTCATAATTTACTCCATTCTATTGTATAATAAACTAAATACTCATAACTTCTTTTTCTTTTTTATCTAAAATTTTATCTATTTCTTCTACATATTTATCAGTTAATTTTTGTATTTTATCCTCTGCTAGTTTTAAATCATCTTCAGAAATTTCAGAATTCTTTTGCATTGCTTTTGCAACATCTATAGCTTCTCTTCTAATACTTCTTACAGCCACTTTTGCTTCTTCAGACATTTTTCTAATATCTTTTACTATTTCTTTTCTTCTTTCTTCATTTAATTCTGGAAAAACTAATCTAATAACTTTTCCATCATTATTTGGATTTATTCCTATATCTGATTTTAGTATTTCTTTTTCTATTTCTTTTAAAATACTAGCATCCCATGGTTGAATTACTATCATTCTTGCCTCAGGAACAGAAATTCCTGCTACTTGATTAATTGGTGTTGCAGTTCCATAATAATCTATCATTATTTTATTCAAAATTGCAGGATTAGCTCTTCCTGCTCTAATTTCTGATAGATTTTCCTCAAAAACACTTATTGATTTCATCATTTTTTCTTCAAATTTATTTAATTCCATATTCTTAATTTGTACAAGATATTTCTTGTACTCTCCTTTCTTATATAATTTATTTAATTAATGTTCCAATTTTTTCGCCTTTAACTATTTTTATTATATTTTCTGGCTTTGCTATTTCAAAAACAATTAGGTGTATATTATTATCTCTACAAAGAGATATTGCTGTTGAATCCATTACCTTAAGGTTATCACTCAATATATCTAAATATGATATTTCATCATATTTAATTGCATTTTTATCTATTTTAGGATCAGCAGAATATACTCCATCTATAGTTTTCCCAACTAATATTACATCTGCATCTATTTCTGCTGCTCTTAATGCAGCAGCTGTATCAGTTGTAAAATATGGATTTCCAGTTCCACATGCAAATATTACTACTCTACCTTTTTCTAAATGTCGTACTGCCCTCCTTTTTATATAAGGTTCTGCTATTTCTCTCATTTCTATAGCTGTTTGAAGTCTAGTATATACTCCCATTTCTTCTAAAGCATTTTGAAGTGCCAACCCATTCATTGTTGTTGCAAGCATTCCCATATAATCAGAAGTAGTTCTTTCCATATTTTTATTTGCGCCTCTCCAAAAATTACCTCCACCTACAACTACTGCTACTTGTGTTTTCATTTTTATTAATTCTTTTATTTGCAAACAAATATCATTTACTGTTTCGGTATCAATACCTATTTTATTGTTACCAGCCAAAGCCTCTCCGCTTAATTTTAAAAGTATCCTATTGTACTTATTATTAGGCACATTTAACACTCTCCTCACAATTAATTTTAACTGTCATATATTTTATCATATATTTAATTTTTTTTGCACCATTTTTTAAAAAATTATTAAGACTTTTTTAATTTATATTATATTTTAAAATTTATTGTAAATAATAATATAATAATTTAGGAGTATAGACTTATGAATCAAATTTTATTAACACGTAAAAATATAAAGAAAAAAGCAAATTTACTTATAATTTATAATTCTATATTTATAATTTCTATTTTAGTGGCAACACTTTTTTTATTCTGGCTCTTTAAAATGAAACACACTAGTAATATAAATGAAGAAATATCTAAAAAACTTACAACTTCATATTCAATTTCAACATTATATTCTAATGAAACTTCATATATTTCTGAACCACAAAATACATCTGCACCTTTTGTTATAGGAATAATTAAAATTGATAAAATTAATTTAAATTATTCTATACTTTCAGTTACCAATAATGATTTATTAGATATTTCTGTATGTAAGTTTGCAGGGTCCATGCCAAATGAAGTAGGAAATTTATGTATTGCAGGCCATAATTATGTAGATTATAAATTTTTTAGTAGACTTAATGAATTAGAAAAAAATGATATAATTACTATATATGATTTAACTGGAAATTATTTAAATTATAGCATATATGACATATATGAAACAAAAGCAAATGATTTATCTTGCACCTCGCAAGAAACAAACAATACTAAAATAGTTACTTTAATTACATGTAACAATATGAATGGCAAAAGGTTAATTGTAAAAGCAAAAGAAGTACTTTAAAATAAAGTACTTCTAATATTTTATGATCTATAATCTCTAATTTTTTTATATGCATATATTGCTGCGATAACACAAACAACTATAAAAAATGCTACTGTTATGTCATCTGTTACACCTGTTTGAGGAAGATCATTATCAGCAACACTATTAGGTGTATTAGTTGTTGGTTGAATTATATCTCCTCCTGTTGTATTAGTTGTGTTTGCAGGATTTGCTGTATCTGCAGTATTAGTTGTATTTGCTGTATTTGTTGAATTTCCATTTAGGAAATTACCTAAATCAATTGGTGGTTCAGTTGCGCTTACTTGTATACAAATTCCTATAACTAATAATACAATAACAGATAAAACTAGTAACTTCTTTAATTTTGACATATCTTTCCTCTCCTTTTTCTTTAGAACTTATTAATACTATTATCTATTTTTTTTATTATTTTATACATAAAAATAATAAATATTACAATATAATTTTACTATTATTTATTTTATACGTCAAGTATTTTTCAAATTTTTTCTAAACATTAAATCTAAATAATACTATATCTCCTTCTTGCATAATGTAATCTTTGCCTTCTGATCTTACTAATCCCTTTTCTTTAGCAGCATTCATATTTCCTTCTCTTATAAGATCATCATAAGAAACAATCTCTGCTCTAATAAAACCTCTTTCTATATCACTATGTATTTTTCCTGCTGCTTGTGGTGCTTTAGTCCCTTTCTTTATTGTCCATGCTCTAACTTCTTGCTCTCCTGCTGTTAAAAATGACATTAATCCTAATAAATCATAACTAGCTTTTATTACTTTATCTAATCCAGATTCTTTAAGTCCCAATGCTTCTAACATTTCTACTTTATCATCTTTTTCTAAACTTGCAAGTTCTTCTTCTATTTTTACACAAAGTGGTATTACTTCTGCACCTTCTTCTTTAGCATAATTTGCAACCTGCGTTACATATTTATCATTAATACCATCAGATAATTGTTCTTCAGATACATTAGCTATATATAATATTGGTTTTGCTGTTAATAAATATGTATCTTTTAAAATATCTTGCTCTTCTTCAGTAAAACTCATTGTTCTTACTGATTTTCCATTTTCTAAAGTATTTTTTATTTTTTCAAACAAGTCTAATTCTTGCTGGTATTTTTTATCTGCTTTTAATTTCTTTTTAGTGTTTTCAATTTTTTTATCAATTGTCTCCATATCAGCAAATATAAGTTCTAGGTTTATTGTTTCTATATCTCTTTTAGGATCTATGCTTCCGTCTACGTGAACTATATTAGGATCTTCAAAACATCTTACAACTTCTACAATACTATCTACTTCTCTTATATGAGATAAAAATTTATTTCCTAGTCCTTCTCCTTTGCTAGCACCTTTTACTAACCCAGCAATATCAACAAATTCAATTATAGCATGCGTGATTTTTTTTGAATTATACATTTTAGAAAGAATTTCTAATCTATCATCTGGTACTGGCACAACTCCTATATTAGGCTCTATGGTGCAAAATGGATAATTAGCACATTCAGCTCCTGCATTAGTTATAGCATTAAACATTGTGCTTTTTCCTACATTTGGTAATCCTACTATTCCTATTTTCATATTTAGCTTGTAACTCCTTCCTTTGAATCATCTATTGTATTATTTATATCTTCAATACTATTCTCCTCTGGTTCAACAATATTTGTATTTTCTATATCATTTATTATATTTCCTTCAACTATGTTAGTAGATATATCATTTGTATAAGTATCATTTACATCATTATCTGGTACAGTATTTGAGATTATTGTATTATTATCTTTATCAACTGTATTAGTTTTATCATTATTTTTGTCATCATCTTTTTTATTCTCTAATTCTTTTAAATATTTAGGCCAAGGGTTTCTCTTGTCTGGATCTGTTGGATCCCAACCTCTTACATAACTTGGTGCATTAGAAATTTTTCTAGTTGTTGGTTTTCCCCATGGTCCTGGATTTGAACTAGAATAAAATTCTACTTGTGTTCCAACAGGGCAATTAGAATAAATCCACTTAGCATCTTCAACTGTTAAACGTACACATCCCATTGAAACTCTTTGACCTAATTGGTCATATGCCCAATATTCTAATGAAGATTTATTACCAGATTCTAAATATGGAACAGAATGGAATAATATATCACCACAAATCCATGTAGAATATTGTCCATATACATCTCCCATAAGTGGCCACCAGTTTCCTTTTCCTAATGTTCTATATACACCTCCTGTTGGAGTATATCTTCCTGTAGAACATACCATTGCTCTAACCATTTTTGTGTATTTGCCGTTAGAATCTTTTGTATATACATTTACAACTTGTGCTCCATAATTTACTTTTATATAATATTTATCTGCAGCAGATGATATCTTTTTTTCCTTTTTTAGTTTTTCAAATTCTTCTTCATTTTCTTTTTTAGCTTCTTCTTCATTTATTACACTATTTAAAATTTCATTGCTTAGCTCACTCTCTCCAAGATTACTTCCTTCCTGCATTGCACCTAGTAAAAATGAATTAGTTTCCAACGATTTAGTATATCTAATATATTCATATGCTCCAATTGTAACTGCAAAGGTAATAACAATTGCACTTAATATAGCAAAAGCTGCAGTTTCATCTTTTACTTTTTTATTTAACACTTGCCAAAATTTTTCCATTACTATTTTCCCCTTTATTACTTATTTAAAAGAGCTCTAATTTGTTATTTCAAAATAAAGCTCTTTAGAAAAATATTGTGGAGCTTCCAGACGGAATTGAACCGTCGACCCCAGCCTTACCATGGCTGTGCTCTACCTACTGAGCTATAGAAGCACTTATTCTTG
>CAJFUM010000077.1 GCA_904420285.1 uncultured Clostridia bacterium
AAAGTTAATAATGGAAATATAGAAGATGCCTTAAAAAGGTTTAAAAGACAATGCGCAAGAAATGGAGTATTGCAAGAAGTTAGAAAGAGAGAACACTACGAAAAGCCTAGTGTTAAAAGAAAGAAAAAATCAGAGGCAGCTAGAAAAAGAAAATTTTAATACATATATTTGTTAAAAAATATTAAAGAACATATATGAAAGAAATATCATATTATGTTCTTTTTTTCTTGTATAATTTACATTTATTGTTATATAATAAGAAAAATGAAAAAGAAAGGATGAAGATATAGATATGTATTATGAAAAGAAAGAATTAAAAAAGGGTATAACAATACACCAAATTAATACTAATAAATTTAAAACCAACTTGTTTTCAGTATTTTTAGCAATCCCATTAGAAAGAGAAAATGTAACAAAAAATGCATTAATTGCAGCTGTATTAAGACGTGGAACTCAAAATTTAAAATCACAAGATGAAATTAGCAAAAAATTAGAAGAAATGTATGGAGCAAGTTTTGATTGTGGTATAGAAAAAACTGGAGACAACCATATTTTAAAATTCTATTTAGAATCAATTTCAGAGGAATTTCTTCCAGAAAAAGAAGAATTAAGTAAAAAATGCCTGCAGATATTATTTGATATAATATTAAACCCATTAATTGAAAATGATGGATTTAAAGAAGAATATATTGAAAGCGAAAAAAGAAATTTAAAACAAATAATAGAATCTAAAATAGATAATAAAAGAATCTATTCATTAGAAAGATGTATTGAAGAAATGTTTAAAGATAGTCCATATGGTTTATATAAATATGGATATGTAGAAGATTTGGAAAAAATAAATGCTAAAGATTTATATAAATATTATAAAGAATTAATATCTAGATGTAAAATAGATATATTTGCTTCTGGTACAATAGAAAATTTAGATATATATAAAATAATAGAAGAAAATGAACAAATAGCAAAATTAAAAGAAAGAACTCCAGAATATATTGTAAATAAACAAAAAGCAGAGAAAATAAATGAAAAAGAGGAAAGAATAGTAGAAGAACATCTAAATGTAGGACAAGGAAATTTAGTATTAGGACTAAAAGTGAATGATGATAAAGAAAATGGTAAATATATTGCTTCTGTATATAATGCAATTTTAGGTGGTGGAGCAAACTCTAAATTATTCCAAAATGTTAGAGAAAAAGAAAGTTTAGCATATACAGCAGGCTCTAACTATAAAAGGCAGAAAGATGCTATTTTTATAAGATGTGGAATAGAAATTGATAAATATGAAAAAGCATTAAACACTATTAAAGTACAGCTTACTGATATGAAAGAAGGAAAATTTTCTGAAGAAGATATAAATAATGCTAAACAACTTATAAATTCATCTATAAAAAGTATTAATTCAGAGCAAGATACTGAAATAACATATTATTATGGACAAGAATTGTCAGAGCAATTTGTAAGAATAGAAGAATATATGAAAAAAATTGAAGAAGTTTCTAAAAACGATATTGAACATTTAGCAAATTCTACATTTATAGATACAATATATTTTTTACGAAACTAATAAAATATTACAAAAATGTTAGACAAAATTACTAGTTTTATAAAGATTGGAGAGAAAATCAATGAATATATTAGAAAGCAAAAAAATAAAAGAAAAAGCATATTTAGAGAAACTTGATAATGGAATGACAGTTATAATAATTCCAAAACCAAATTTAGATAAAAAATATATAATATGGGGAACACATTTTGGTTCTATTGATAATAGATTTATTATGCCAAAAACTGGAGAAGAAGTATTTATACCAGATGGAGTTGCACATTTTTTAGAGCATAAAATGTTTGAGCAGCCTAATGGTACTAATAGTTTAGATACATTAATGGCATTAGGATTAGATGCAAATGCATATACAACAAATGACCATACAGCATATTTATTTGAATGTACAGATAATTTTTATGAAGGTTTAGATGAACTTATGGATTATGTACAACATCCATATTTCACTGATGAAAATGTAGAAAAAGAAAAAGGAATTATTGCACAAGAAATTAAAATGTATGATGATGAACCAGGTTGGAGACTATACATGAATGCAATGGATTGTATGTATAAAGAAAATCCAATAAAAATAGATATAGCAGGAAGTGTTGAATCTATAAATAAAATAACTCCAGATGTATTGTACAAATGTTATAACACCTTCTATAATCCATCAAATATGATTATGGCTGTATGTGGAGACTTTAAACCAGAAGAACTATTACAAGAAATAAAGAAAAGATTGATTCCTAAAGAAGAACAAGGAAAAATAACAAGAATATATCCAGAAAAAGAAATGACAATAAATAAACCATATAAAGAAGACAAAATGGAAGTTAGTATACCACTTTTCGCAATAGGATATAAAGATATAGAAGGAATGGATAATGAAAAAGATATAGTAAAGAAACATATAGCTATAGAAATATTATTAAATATGATAATTGGAAAAAGCTCAGAAAACTATAAAAAGCTATATGAAGCTGGAGAATTATTAGCAGAACCAGATTTAGATTATGAATTTAGTAAAGAATATGCACATGTTGTAATATCTGGAAAATCAAAAAATCCACAAGTTATAAAAAATGCAGTGGAAAATACAGTAGAAGAATTTAAAAATAAAGGATTAAATGAAGAACATTTTGATAGAATAAGAAAAAAAGTATATGGAGATTATGTTGTAGAATATAATAGCGTAGGAAATATAGCTAGAATGTTCTTGGCTGACAATATTAAAGGAATAAATAGTTTTGATTATATAGAAGAGTTTAATTCAGTTACAAAAAAATACACAGAAGAGATTTTGAAAAATGTATTTAAATCAGAGAATATGATTTTATCTGTAATAAACTGTAAGTAAATTAAAAAATATGTATTTTTTTGTCGAAAAACGACAATCGAAAAATTAGCAAAAACCGCTTGAAATCAGCAAAATCTATTGACTAAAATGTAAAAATATGTTATTTTTTTATTATACAAAAGAAAAAAATGCGAAAAAGGAGAGTGGTTTTATGTTAAATGATGAAATTTGTAAATTAAGAGAAGAACTGAATAATAGCATACTTAGTGGCGAAGATTATGAAAAAACGTATAAAATAAGCGTAGAACTGGACCAGCTAATAGCAGAATACTACAGAATAGAGCTAGACTTAGGAAAAAAGAAGAAAGTTAAAGAAAATATAAAAAGAAAAATGAAAAATAGAAATAAATATTGATCCATTGGAAACTTAATTCTTTGACAAAATGTAAATAAATGGTATAATATAAAATATAAAATTTTCAAATCTTAACATAAAGGAGAATGCAATATGGGGGCAGGGACATTTATTTTAATTACGCTTTTAATCTTTATGTGTACCGTAAAAAGCAATTTGCTAATACGGGAACCACAAATTTTCCTGGTATTATTAATCACTTTTTTAGTGAGTATTTTACTAATTAAATCGAAAACTAAAAAGGGATTAAAGTATTATACCGGAAAAGCAGAAGTAGTAGCAATGGCAACAGCCTATATATTTTTGATCATGCTAATTGCAACATTAGTAAGACCATTAATAATAGCACTTTTCTAAAAGTTAAGAAAGAAGGGACTTAATTAAGTTTTATAATAGAGATTCTTTAATGAATTAAACCCAAAAAAGTATTTAACATTTTGGGGCACTTCATAATAAGAATCTCTATTTTTTTGTTCGAAAAAATAAAAAATAAAAGCATTAAAATACAATAATATTAATGTTATTTTAGTGCTAAAACTTACAAAGAACGTAGTTTTTCGTAATATTTTGTAAAAAAATGAGTATTAACATATTGCAAAATATAAATAAATCATTTATAATAAAAGTATATGGGAGGAAAGATGAAACGAATCTTATCAAGTTTTTTAATTGTATTAATAATATTTTTTCTAAATACCCTATCTGTAAAAGCACATGATGTAGAAATAGTAGATAGTATTAAAGTAGCAACAGGGGTTGTTGATCCAAACGACTATAGACCAGGTGCAATTGATGAGCAAGATATTAAACCAGCTGTTACAATAGCTAATACTATTATTAATACTATAGGTGTTATTGGAGCCATCGCTAGTGTTTTAGCATTAATTATAATGGGACTAAAATATATGATGGGTAGTGTATCGGAAAAAGCAGAGTATAAAAAGACAATGATCCCATATTTAGTAGGAGTACTAATATTTTTTACAATTACTCAATTCCTGGTAGTTATTTTCAATTTAGTAAATCAAATAGATAAACAACAAACTATTGATTCTACAGTTTCTGCTCCATCAACAGTTACTGATGGCGCAATTGATATAGTCCAAGGTATTATAGATAAAAACAAATAATTAAATTTAATATAAAGCGGTGGGGAAAATGAAAATAAAAAGAATAAATACTTTTAAATGCATATTTATTTGCTTAATAAATATAATTATAATTTTATCTAATATATCATATTGTTATAGCTTTAGTGAAATTATAGGTGGAGGAAGTAACTTTATAGAGTCAGGAGTTAAAGATCAGAATGTAGCAATAGATGAAGACGATTTAAAAGAAATGTCGGATTTGCTATATAATACATTATTAGTACTAGCAATAATTATAGCAGTTATAATAGGAATGGTTATTGGAATTAAGTTCATGATGGCAGGGGCAACAGAAAAAGCTAAACTTAAGGAAACAATAATACCGTATATAGCAGGCTGTATAGTAATTTTTGGAGCATTTTTAATATGGAAATTAGTAGTAACAATATTAAGAAATGCTACTGTTTAATTAAGATTTTAAAATTATCTCATTTTTGAGATATCTAAAAAATATATATATTAATAAAGGAAAAAAGGAGGATAGTTATGAAAAAGACTATAAAAATATTTAGTATTATTTTAATGGTAAGTATATTTGTACTATTTTTATCTAATACTGTTTTGGCATCAGGTACAACAGGAGCATCAAGTATAATGGAAGACTTGAAACCAAACTACGAAGATACTGGCAGCTATGGTAAATTAACTGGACTTGGATCAAATATTATTAGTATAATTTCAGTTGTGGCAATGGTAGTAGCTGTAATAGTACTTTTAATACTTGGAATTAAGTACATGATAGGAAGTGCATCAGAAAAGGCTGAATTTAAAAAATCAATGATACCATATTTAGTAGGAGCTGTTATAATATTTGGTGCAGGAGCTATAGCACAAGTTGTAGTACAAATTGCATCAGGAATAACAAATAGTCCTAACTAGAATTATTACAAAAACATTACAGAAATATTACAAAAATATTAAAAGTGCATTTATATGCACTTTTTTTTGTTTTTTTGTATCTTTTTAGCTAATTATCTGTTATAATATATAGTGTATAGAACTATAAACAAAGGAGGAAGTAAATATGGGAACATATAACTTGCCCAGAAATGTAAAAGGTGAAGGACGTATATTATTTATTTTTACGGGAAAAAGTATGATATATACTGTAGTAGCAGGAGCAATAGGATTGTTATTTTATTTTATATTTTCTGCTTTTGGACTAAATATGGTAGGAATTATAATTACTTTAGTTTTTGCTTTAATTGGATTTGTAATAGGTTCAATGAAAGTGCCAAACTTAGAAAAATTTGAATTTAGTAAAAAAACAGGTGGAGAAAATATAGATGATGTAATAAGAAGAGCGATAAAATTTAAAACAAAAGGAAAAAAGATATACATATACAAGGAGGAAGAGAGAGATGTTAAATAATCCAGAAATATTAGTATCATTTTTTACAATTGCTATTATAGCTATATTAATACTAATGGCAATATTAGCTATTGTATATTTTGCATCTAAGAGAAAGAAAACAAAAGTAAAAGAAGAAAATAATGTAATTCCAGAAGATAAAAACACACAAAAATCTAAAACTTTTGGTGTAGAATCTGTAATGGATTTTATGGAATTTGATAAAGTAGAAGACAATATGATAGTACAAAAAAATGGAACAAAATACATAATGGTTGTTGAATGCCAAGGTATAAATTATGATTTAATGTCTGAAGTTGAAAAAAATGCAGTAGAAGAAGGATTTATACAATTTTTAAATACAATAAGACATCCAATACAAATATATGTACAAACAAGAACAATAAACTTGGAAGGCAGTTTACAAACATATAAAGATAGAGTAAAAGAAATAGAAGATAATTTATTAAGACAAGAAATGAGATATAAAGAAATGCAAAGTTCTGGAAACTATACTAAAGAACAATTAGACAGAGCATATTATGAACTTACAAAACAAAAGAATTTAACTGAATATGGTAAAGACATAATATATTCTACAGAAAAAATGAGTTCAAATAAAAATGTGCTTAATCAAAAATACTATATTGTAGTTCCTTATTATCCAGAAGAACTTGGACAAAATGATTTCGATAAAGAAGAAATAAAGAATTTAGCATTTTCTGAGCTTTATACTAGATGCCAATCTATTATAAGAACATTAGCTGCATGTGATGTAAATGGTAAAATATTAACATCTAATGAATTAATAGATTTGTTATATGTTGCATATAACAGAGACGAGCAAGAAGTGTTTGGATTAAACAAAGCATTAAGAGCAGGATATGATGAATTATATTCTACAGCTCCAGATGTATTAGATAAGAAAATGAGAGAGTTAGATAGACAAATTGAGGAGAAAGCATTTAATAAAGCAAATACAAAAGTACTTGAAGCACAATCTGCTAAAGAAAGAGCATTAAGAAGAAAAGAAGAAAGTATGGAAGATCTTATAGATCAAATGGCAGCACTTATAATAGAGCAAAACAGAAATTTAGTAGGAAATGATATTGCACAAGAAGCAATAGAGAATATAAAAGAAGAAAAAGCACAAAAGAAATTAAAGAAAAAAGAAGAAGGAGGGACAAAAGAGAATGTTAAAGAAAAAACAAAAAGAAGAAAAACAACAAAAACAGCTTAATGATTATACAAAACCAGATGAATTCAAAATATTAAAAAAGAAAACTATAAAAGAATTAATAGCACCATCTGGAATTGATGCTACTAATATAGATCATTTAGAAATAATCTCAAATGTTACAAGATATGCTAGAAGCTTTTTTGTATCTACACTTCCAAGAATGTGTACTTTCCCAGAGCTATTTAGGGACATGTATTTATTTGGAGATATTAACACTTCTATATACATAGATCCAGTCCCTGAATCTAAATCACAAAATGAGCTAAATAGAGTAATAAATGAATTAGAAACAGAAAGAATTGTTGCAGCAGATAGAGGAAACATAAATAGGGAAAGTGATTTAGGACAAAAAAGATTAGAAGCAGAAGAATTAAGAGATGAAATAGCAGCAGGATTTAATAAATTATATGAAGCTTCTATAGTATCAACATTGTTTGCATATAGCCTAGAAGACCTAGAAAGATATACTAAATTATTAGCAACAGAAATGTCTAAATCATTAGTTGGAATAAAAAGTGCATGGGCAATGCAAGAGGAAGCTTTTAAATCTAATTTACCACTTATGGATAATAAAATTAAAAAAACTCATACATTTGATAGAAGATCAATGGGAACTGTATTTCCATTTACAACATCAGAAGTAGGACATCCTACAGGAATACCTTTAGGTATAAATAAACAAACTGGAGTACCAATTCTATTTGACAATTTTCATAATTCACTTACAAATTATAATATGGTTATATTCGCTAAATCTGGTGCTGGTAAATCTGTTACAATGAAAACATTAATTTCTAGATCAGCAGTTTTAATGGGAGTACAGAGTTTGGCACTAGATGCTGAAGGAGAGTATAGCATTGTTGCTGAAAGTTTAGGTGGAATTAATGTAGTTATTAGTCCAACTTCTAAAACTGTTATAAATATTTTTGATATTGAAACAGAAGTAGTAAAAGATGAAATAACAGGAAGAGACCGTTTGGTTTTAAATGTTGAAAATAAAGTAGAAGACGTTACACAAGCTTTGTTAACAATGGCTAGAGGTAGTACTAGAAGTGAAGAAGTAAACGAACTTACAAAACAAATTATTGCAGAATCTGTTGCAGAAGAATATGCTGCACATGGAATAAATAATGATCCAAATAGTTTATTTGAGGCAAATAGAGATAGTTCAAATAATATCTTAGGTAGAAAAAAGAAAGAAATGCCAACAATAGGCTCTTGGTACAGAAGAATTCAGAAAAAGGCAGAAGACAATACCAATCCAGATTATAATTTCCATTATAGCTACTTATTAAAAGTTATGAAACAATATATTAGAGAATATGATGGGCAGATGGCATATTTTGATGGACAATCTACATTTGATTTATTGGAAGGAACTTTATTTATAAATTTGGATATATCACAATTGGAAGAAAAATTTGCAAGACCATTAGCACAACAGATTTTACTAGAGTGGATATGGGAAAAATATGTTAAGAAAAATAGTGAAGATAGAACTAAAGCTGCTAAAAAAAGAGTACTAGTAGATGAAGCTTGGATGTTACTACCATACCCAGAAGCAGTAGACTTTTTAAATACAATGGCAAGACGTGCAAGAAAAAGAAACGTTTCACTTGCAATTATTTCACAAAGATTTCAAGACTTTTATGAAAAACCAGAAGCACAATCAGTATTAACATCTTCAGATACAAAGTTATTTTTAGCACAAGATAAATCAGAAATACAGTATTTAAAAGAAGTATTTAAACTAAGTGAAGGAGAAGCAAGTTTCTTAGTAACATGTTTAAAAGGAGAAGGTTTATTAAAAGTAGGGCCAGATAGTGCAATTATACAAATAAGGCCTACAGCAAAAGAATTTGAATTTGTAGAAACAAACCTAAATAAACTAATGCAAAAAGAAAGAAGAAAAAGAGCTAATTTTTAGGGGGAAAAGATGAAAAAGTTAACTAGTAAGAGTAAAATACAAAAAATAATAATAGTAATAATAATAGTTATGTCTTTTAATTTTATAGCACCTACATATTCAAGAGCTAATTTTGGAGGAGTACTTGCTGGACCTATTATTGATTTCTTTTCTGGTGTTTGTGATGCGGTTCTATCAGCTTTGCAATACTTTATGTATGATGGAGAAATTACTAGATTGAATACTGCTGCTGGAGCTGTAGGAGGAGCATTAAAAATTATAAATCCATGGGACTCGTTTATGTTAATGGTAGATACTTCGGGGATAGGTGGTATAGGTAATGCGGCAGATGCTATTGAAGATGCTGCATCTGAAATAGCATCTGGAACTGCAGGAACTAGTTTTGAAGATAAGTTAAAAAAATATGATGTATATGTGGAAGATAGTGTTGAAGAAGATATAGAAATTGATGCAGATGAATTTGATAAAGGTTGGGTAGGTTCAGTATTTGGAATTTTTGAAAAAGGATATGGTATTCCAATAATAAAATATACTCCAGAAAAGATATTTGCAAACAAAGTACCAGCATTAGATGCTAACTTTATAAATCCTAAAGTATGGAAAGTAGAAAATGATGCAGATCCTGATGAGGCTACTGAACAAACTGAAAACATGAATAATCATTCTATTACTCAGCAATTACATTCAACAATAGCTAATTGGTATGTAGCATTAAGAAATTTTGCTATTGTAGCTTTATTATCTGTACTTTTATATGTTGGTATTAGAATGATAATATCTAGTACAGCTGCAGACAAATCAAAATATAAAGAAATGTTAATGCAATGGCTGGTTGCATTATGTATATTATTTTTCTTACATTATATAATGTCATTTATTTTAACTGTAACAGAGATGATAACAGATGGTATAGCAGCATCAAGCAGTGAGATAGTCGTAAAAGTTACTGATGGAGATAAATCATTTAAGTTTAGAACAGATTTAACAGGGTTATGTAGATTGCAAATTCAGTATTCAGATCTTGGAGCTAGAATGATATATTTAATCTTCTATATTGCTTTAGTTGTTTATACTGTTATGTTTACATGGGTATATGTAAAAAGGGCAATAACAATGGCATTTTTAACTTTAATGGCTCCAGTAGTTGCTATTACATATCCAATAGATAAAATTGGTGATGGAAAAGCACAAGCATTTGGGATTTGGTTAAAAGAGTTTATGTTTAATGCATTATTACAACCATTCCACTTAATAATTTTTACAGTTTTCCTAGGGGCTTCATCAGAAATTGCAGTAAGGAACCCAATATATGCTATCTTATTCCTTGCGTTTATTATACCAGCAGAAAAATTATTAAGAAAGATGTTTGGCTTTGATAAAGCATCTACAGCAGGAGGAATGAGTACTGCTGCATCAATATTTGGTGGAGCTGCTGTACTAAAAGGAGCTAATAATCTTATCGGAAAAATTGGAGGAAAAGCAGGTGCAGGAAAAGCAGGTGTTAGAACTAAGAATACTGCAATTACAGATTCAAATGCTCCTAGCAAAGTAAAAGATATGGCTGACACTTTAGGTGGAACTAAAATGCAAGAGTTACCAGATGATTCGGTAGATAGTGGTAAAGAAAAACATACAGATATGCCAGATGGAGATGAAACTCATTCTGCCGAAAGCAAACCTCAATTATCTCAACAAACTCAGGCTAGAAATAGAAGCTTAAGAGATAATTTTGCTTGGAAAAAAGATGATAAGGGTAATAATATTGATAATAGAGGAATAGGACAATGGTTAGGAGATGGAATAGGACAAACTCTTAGAGACGGAAAAAATGCAATAGGACAAAAATTTGATCAAAAATTTGGAAACAAAAAATTTGTGAGAACCGTAAAACAAGGAAATAAGAGAATAAAAGACATGGCTGGAAGAGTGAAGAAAGCATATAATTCTTCGAACCCAATTGCTAATACTATAAGAGGTGTAGTAGGAGTAACAGGAAAAGCAGCTGTAAATACTGCTAAATTTGCAGGAAAAGCAGCTATAGGGGGAACAATAGGATTAGCAGCAGGTATAGCCGGAGACGATTTGGAAGATGTTGCAAAATTTGGATTAGCAGGTGCAACTTTAGGTGTAGCAGGATTACCTATATTAGGAAGAGGTATATCTAACGCAGCTAACAGTATGAGAAGTACATATGAAACAGAAGCTTTTGGATATGAAGCAGCAACTTTAAAGGAACAGGATAGACAACAAATGAAAAATGATGAATATAGACAAGCAATGGATTCATTGTTTGAAGAAATACATGGTAATGAACCGACTGCATCTGAAAGTAGAGCTTTTGCGAAAGAAGGATTAGATTATTATAATGCAGGAATGACAGACACAAAAGAAATTAGAAAGAGTGTAAAATTTGAAAAAGATCTTCAAAAACAATTGAAAGATGATGGAGCAACAGAAGAAGACGCTTCAGCAATGGCTAAAAAACAAGCAATGATAATATCTAAATTAACTAAGGATGTAGATAAAAAAGACTTAATTAATGAATCAAAGAGAGATAGTTGGAAAAACCAATTCTATAATCAGTTAAAGGATACTGGAATGAATAAGAAGGAAGCAGAAGCAGGAGCAAATTACGTAATTAAATTATTAATGAAAAGACATGGATTAAGTCCAGATTAATATAAAATGGAGGCTACAATTATGAATAGATTTATAAGATATTGGAATCAGAACAGATTTAAAATTATAATCACATTAATAATTGTAGTCTTTATTTGGCTATTAATATATATTATTAATTCAATCTTAGCTAATGTACCACAAGAAAGTATTAATACAAATGTTACAATACAGGATTCTAGTAAGCCTACAGAATCTGTTATTACGGGCGAAGAAATGCCAGAAGAAACTGTAAATGAAAATACCAATTTAATTCAAAAATTTGTAAGTTTATGTAACCAAAAGAATTATAATGAAGCATATAATTTATTAAGTACTTATTGTAAAGAGGAAGTTTTTCCAACAATAGATGATTTTAAAAGAGATTATGTAGATAAAATTTTTACAAGTAATAAGACATATACTTTAGAATTGTGGTTTGATACTAATACAGTATGTACGTATAGAATAATATATATTGAAGATAATATATTATCTTCAGGGAAAATAGATACAATGAATAATAAAGAAGATTATATAACTGTAGTAAAGGAAAATAATGAGAAAAAGTTAAATTTAAATGGATTTATAACTAAAGGAGAAATAGGAAATACGAGCATACAAAATAATATTGAAATTACTGTAAATAATAAATTAACTTATAGAAGTTATGAACAATATAATATTACAATAAAAAATAATACAAATAGTACTATAAGAATTAGTGATGGACAAGATGGAAATGAAATATGTTTAATTGATTCAAATGAAGTAGAGTATGATTCTGCCATAAATGAAATATCAATTTCAGATTTAATAATAGAACCAGATACTACTAAAAATTTATCAATAAAATTTTATAAAATTTACAATTTATATAGAACTATTAATAAAATAAGATTTAAAAATATAAATACAGACATTAATAATACTATTCCCAATGTTATTAGTATTGATATAAAGATTTAATCAATTAAGAAGGAGTTAGGAATGGAAGACAATAATAATAACAAAAACGATAAATTAGATACAGCAAAAAAAGCAGGAAAACAAAAAATTAAGAAAATAATAGGTAAGAAAATTATTTCTATGCTTCCCGGAGCAATACCAGCAATATTAATATTTGTTGCAGCACTTTTCATTTTGGAAATATTTGGAGAAGTTGGAAATGTTTTTAAAGAAATTGCTTCTTCCATAAAAGATTTCTTTACAGTTGATTTTGCTGATGGCTCTATTCTTGTAGATGATGATAAAATAGATACTATAATTAATGGAATATATGAAATAGGAGTAGATCCTGCTGAATTAAAATTATTAGGTGATGTAGAAGAAGGAAAAGATTCAAATTCTCCAGAATACCAAGAAGCATTAAGAAAATATATAAAGAAATTTTATGAAGCACAAGCTGTTACAGAAACTTTGAATTTTTATCATATAGCGTCTGGAAATGATAGAACATATGGAGCAGTTTATGTATATAGATTAAACGAGGGAGCAGAAGATGTTAGTGATAGATTTGAGTTAACATTTAAAAAATATGAAGATATGTTAGAAATGCAAGAAGACGATGATATAAATGCTAGGAATTTTTTCTCTATTGATGATGATGGAAAAATAGTTATAGCAGGTACAACAGAAACAATCGTAAATGGAAAATCAACAGTAGATGTTACATTAAGACATATAAATTATAAATCTGCTATATCTCAATATACAACACAAATGCAATTTTTAGTTTATTTGACCATGATTTCACAAAATCCGGAATTTGTTTCTGCTGTAACTGATTTAATTAAAGATAGTAGAATAGAATTAACTGTAATGGATAATGTATCTACTTTTGAAAGTACTGAAATTCTTACATATGATTCTAATACAGACGACGGAGTAACTAATTCGGATTATGCAATAAATACAGTACCAGGAGTTACTGAAAGAACAGAAACCAAAATTATTAATACTAATCCATCAGCGCAAGTAACATATGTAAGAACATGGTTTTGTGAACAATCTGTAGAATATAATAGAGTTGAAACTAAATCAGAAACAGAACCACATACAGTAACATTACCAAATGAAACAAGGCCATCTGGTGCAGGCTCTTGGAAGACTAATCAATCAAAAGTTATATCAGACAAAACTACAGAAGTAAGATACGAGGAAGGATTTAGAGGAGATGTAAAGATAATTGTTGGAGAATCGGGAGATTCAATAAGATATACTAATGGAGAAATACAACAGCCAACATTTGTAGGTTTATTAGAAACTGAGTTTAGAATTCCTAATTCAACTAGAAAAGAAGTAGCAGGTTCAAATATTGTAAGTGGAGCAGATATGTTATTCTATTTACTACAACAAGATGCTTCTCTAGAAAATATGGAAAACATAATGAGATATGCTTTAAATAAATATACTGATAGTGATAAATATGGAGTAAATTTGTTAGATAAAAATGTATTCCAGATAAGTAATTTAATAACAGCAGGAGGAGGAACATGGAGTGCTATTTGGGATAATTCTGTATCAAGACAAGAATTTATAGAGTTAGTAGAAGCATATACACCACCTAATGCTACTGGAAATGCTGGAAGATCATATAGAACTTGTTACAATAAATATTTTGTTGCCAATGCTGGAAACTTTTATGATATTTGTACAAAAAATGGAATTGATCCTAGATTTATATTTTGTATAGGAATACATGAAAGTGCATATGGAACATCAAATATAGCTAATGAAAAAGGAAATTTCTTTGGTTGGGGAGCATATGATAGTAGTCCAGGAGAATCAGCAATTACATTTTATGATATGTCTGATGGAATAGAAGCGGTAAGTTCAGGGCTAAAAGCATATACTACACCTGGAACATGGCAGTATCAAAGAATATATGATAATGGATATGATCCTACAACAATTGATGGAATTGGTACATTATATGCATCTGATCAAAATTGGGCTAATGCAGTAAAAAGTTATATGACAGAAATATTTGGTTGTACAGGATTAGGAGAAACAAATGGTAACATTGTTGCATCAGCTATTAGTGTACATCAATATCTAAGGAGCAATGGATATACATATGCACAAGCAGGTATTTCGGTTCCTAATACATCAGGTAGAACTATAGACTGTTCATCATTTGTTACATGGGTATTAATAGAAGCAGGTGTGCCAGGTTTTACTCCAGGAATGTATCAATGGACATCTAGTACATTTGCAAGAAATCCTAAAGGCTGGCAAAAAGTTTCTATAGCAGAAGCTGCAGCTGGAGATATTGTTGTATATTCTGGACATGTGGAAATAATAGCAGAAAACTCATCTGGAAATAGGTTTAGAGTATATAATTGTGGAAGTAACTCATCAATAAGAGCAGAGGGAACAGCAGAATTACCAGAAACATCAATATCAGGCTATAATAAAAGCCAAGCTATTGTAATATTGAGAGTTCCAATGTAAATATATGGAGGATAGTATGAAAAATACAAAAAAAGTTGGAATAATTCTATTAGTTTTATCATTAATATTAATAATTATGTTAATATTAATGATAACATTATTAAATAAGATGAAATCTACAGATTATAATAATAATACTGAATTTGAAAAGCAGATCTTATATGAAGCAAATAAAAATATAGAAAAAGTATCAAATAGAAATAAATATTATGTAGTGCAAGATATAGTAAATACATATATGAAGTATATTAATAATTTAAAAAAAGAAGATATTAAAGATAAAAATACAGCACTTTATTCTATTTTAGATAAAGAATATATTTTAGAGTTTAACATAAATGAAAACAATATCGGTGAGAAGTTTAATCTTTATACTAGTAATGAAAAAGTATATATAGATGATATATATGAACTAGAAAAAGATATTTCAATAAATATTTTTTTCATATATGGAACAACTATAAATAGTAATGAAGCATTTAAGTTAATAGTTAAAACTGATTCGAAAAATAATACTTTTTCTGTTTTTCCGGCAGAATATATTGATAGATATGGATATTCATATAGTAGCAACAATGATGAAATTAAAATTGATGATAAAGAAATAGAACCAAATAATTATAATATATTTGAATATAAAAATATAAATAATGATCAAATGATTGTTTATTATTTTGAAGATTTAAAAAATAAAGTATTTGAAAAAGATAAACTATATCAAGTTTTAGATGAAGAATATAAAAATAAAAAATTTGCTAATATACAAGAATACAATAATTATTTAGAAAATATTAAAAGTTTTATAATGCAAAGGAATATAGTTAATTATCAAATTAATAAATTTGATAATTATACTCAATATGTTTGTATTGATCAAATGGGTAAATACTATATTTTTAACGAAACAGGAGTAATGGATTATACAGTAATACTAGATACATATACAATCGAATTACCACAATTTACAGAACAATATAATAATTCAACAGATGCTGAAAAGGTATTGTTAAATATTCAGAAAGTTTTCCAAGCTATAAACGATGGAGATTATGAATATGTATATAACAAATTAGATAATACATTCAAACAAAACAACTTTCCTACACTAATATCTTTTGAAAATTATATTAAACAAAACTTCTATGAAAATAATAAAGTAGGTTATAGTAATTATAAAACAAGTGGAGATTTACATATATATACTTTGAGCATAACAGATAATAATAATTCAAACAATAGTATAGAAAAAGATTTTATAATGCAATTAAAAGAAGAAACTGATTTTGTAATGTCGTTTAATGTTTAAAATAAAAGAAGATTCTTCTGGAGAGGAGCAGTGATATGGATAAAAACAATAGAAAACAAGTTATAGAAAATATGATTTCGATCAAAACAAAAATTAATGCTAGAAACTCCGAAAATAAAGAAATTGAAAATATAGCGTTTTATCATGACTTTGAATTTAAAAATACTGGTCTTGCAGTAAATAATATTTATATAGTAAAAATGAATAATAATATAGATAAATCTTCAAAAAAAGAAAGCAAAAGTCATAACTTAAGTAGTGAGAGAATTTTATATGAAATCTACGATGCAAACAATAAGATGATAGCTACAGTTGATGAAATGGGCATAATACATTTTGATGAAGAATATATAGAAACATTGAAAGATGTAAGTGAAGAATATTTTAATATGTTAGACTTAGAGAATGAAGAATTTATGTTGCCAGAGGAATTATCTAAAGAAGATTTAGTACTAGATGAACAGGAATTGCTAGAACAGGAATTTGAACATAAAAAAGGAAATATAGAAAGAAATATCGGAAGTAAAAATATAAATGCATATTCAGAGATTGCTACTGATCAAAAACCTATATTTGATAATATTACTAATAAACAAGAAATAGATCCATACACAAAAGCAACAAGTACGGAAACAATAGCCGATATGATACCCGAAATAAAACAAAAAGGAATAGTAAAAATAGGAGTTACATATTCAGACAAAGTAAAAGGACAAAATGGAAGATTTTGTTTTGTTGGAATAGATAAAGATGGCAATATTCAAACATTAGAAAGCTTACAAAATACAGAAGGAACTACAACAGGACAAACTGTAATCTCGATTAATAGCAGAGATGGTAGTTTAGTAGAAGAAGAACAAGTTGCAGGTCTAGTTAGAATAAAAGGAAGAAGTAGAACAAATGGAGAAGAAGAGTTATTATCAGTTAAAGTGGGACCATATGGCACACTAGAGGTTGATTATGTAAGAGCCGATATGAGTAAAAATAAAGATGAAAGATATATGTCAGCTCCTATACAAACAAAAAATATGTATCCAACAACAAGAGAAGTTAGAGAATTTATGGATAAATATAAAAATACAGATATTAGTGAGGAATTAGAAAGAGCTGATGAACAATTAGAAACTGAAAATAATACCAAGCTAAGAAATGTAGATGATATTGCAGGAAATGATGAACTTTCAATTGATACTGTAATTGTTTTAGAAAATGGTGAAGAGACAACTATTAGAAAAGAGGCACAAAAAGCTAAAGTAGATCCAGAGGATTTTTTGAATAGATACAATAGTAGAGGAGGCAAAACTCCAGATGATAAAATAGAATCTATTCAAGAAGAGTATATAGAAGAATACGGCGCACCAAGTCATAATAAAGATAACAGATAAAATATATAAATCATAAAAATCACTTTTTAAAATATAATTTAAAAGGTGGTTTTTTATATGATTAAAAAGTTTTGTAAATCAAAAAAATTATTAAAAAAATTTTTAATTATAATTTTTATTATAACAATTACAATATATAATTTGAATATAAGCAAAGCAAACAATATTGAAGAAACTGAAAATCCAGAAGATGAAAAGATTGATATAGATAGCTTACAGAAGGAAGTTTTAGAAACATCTGCAAATACAGAAGAAATTGAAATCAATTCCAGAATAGCCTTAATTTATGATAGGGCATCTGGAAGAGCTATATATAGCAAAAATGGAGATAAAGAAACACCAATGGCTTCTACAACAAAAATAATGACAGCTATTGTTGTATTAGAGAATGCAAATCTAAAAGATGTAGTAACAATCAATTCAAAAGCAGCAGGAATTGGTGGATCACGTTTAGGATTAAAGAAAAATGATAAAATTACTGTAAATGATTTATTGTATGGACTTTTGCTTAGATCTGGAAATGATGCAGCAGTAGCATTAGCAATACATGTGGGAGGAAGTATAGAAGGATTTGCTGATATGATGAATAAAAAAGCACAAGAAATGGGGTTAAAAAATTCTCATTTTATTGTTCCACATGGTTTAGATAATGATGGACATTACACTACAGCATATGAATTAGCTAAGATGGCGGATTATGCTTTGAAAATAGATAAATTTAAAGAAATTGTTTCTACAAGAATAGCTACAATATATATTAACGGATATGCAAGGAAAATAAATAATACAAACCAATTACTAGGTTCAATAAATGGGGTGTATGGTGTAAAAACAGGTTTTACAAATGGTGCTGGAAGATGTTTGGTATCAGCATGTAAGAGAGGAGAATTAGATATAATTACAGTAATTATTGGTGCGAATACTACCAAAATAAGGACTGCAGATACTATAAAATTAATAGAGTATACTAATAAAAATTTTGAAATGGTTAATATTAAAGAAAGAATATATAATGAATTTAACAGATGGTTAGAAATAAATGAAGGTAGAATATTTGTGAATAAAGGTGAAAAAAATTCTGTAAAATTGCAATTAGAAGATATAAATTATGAGAAAATGGCTATAAAAAAAGGAAATATAGATAAAATTGAAATAGAAGTAAATACGATGTTCTACTTAGAAGCACCTGTTATGGAAAAAGATATATTAGGCAATGTTAAAATCCTATTAAATAACGAAGTAATTGAAGTATTAGAGATATATAACAAAGAGACAATAAATAAAAAAGATGTAGTAGACTATATGTATGAATTTATATATATCATTACAACAAGGGGAATAGTATAATAATATTGTGAAATTAAAAATTGTTAACAGTTTATACAAAAAATTTTTGTATGCAATTAAAAAATTTTTTGTATGCGATTTGTATGCGATTTTACAGCAATGTACTAGAAGATATTTAAAGTATTCTTTAAATATGGCTAATGAAAAAATACATCAAATTGATTGCATTAATCATTATTCTTTTGATTTTAAAAGAGTTAGATGATTAGACAAAAAAGACTAGGATTTGCCCTCCTAGTCTTTTATAATGGAAAAAGACTAACCTTTTTGCCCTGTTAGTCTTTTTCAAGTGTTACAT
>CAJFUM010000078.1 GCA_904420285.1 uncultured Clostridia bacterium
ACAAAAGAGTTGAAATAGAATTCAATTTTTAAAAAATAAGTCTAAAAATATTAGATTTTTAATTAAATATTAAAATGCAGTAAAAAGCACCCATCAGATGAAGGGGCTGAAAGCAATAATGGTACAACAGAAGCAGAGATAAATTTAAAAATAGCACTAAAATTACAAAATTTGTTAGAACAAAGTGGATGTACAGTCTTATTAACACGATCTGATGAAAATGCTATTTATGATGATGGAAGTGATACTATAAGAGAAAAAAAGGTGTCTGACATACATAATAGAGTTAAGTTAGGAAACGAATCTTCTGCTGATATTTTTGTATCTATACATTTGAATAAAATTCCTGAACAACAATATTCTGGTTGGCAAACTTTTTATAAAAAGGAAAATGAAGATAGTAAGAAATTAGCAACATGTATACAAAATAATTTAAATGAATCTATACAAAAAGAAAATAATAGAATTCCAGCTCAATTAAATACAGTATATTTGATGAAACATGTTGAGATACCAATAACAATTGTAGAATGCGGTTTTTTATCTAATCCAGAAGAAGAAAAATTATTGCAACAAGATGATTATCAGAGTAAGTTAGCATGGGGAATATACAATGGGATTTTAGATTATTTTAATTAAATTTAAATTTTAAAAATATATTAAGTGAATATTTTTACACTTCTTGGAAAGAATATGTAAAAACATATTAACAAGGAGTGTATTTTTTTGAAAAGTTATAAAATTTTGAATACAAAGGGAGCAATATTGGATAAACATCAATTAGAAAACTATTTAGAAAAATTGGCTTCTGATAATATTTTAAAGGAAAAATCAGATAAAATAACATATCCAATTCCCAGAATGTATGAAAATTTTGAGGTTATAACAGAAACATATAATTTGTTAAATGAACATATAAAATTAAAAATTCCTATTCATCCTGCAGGAGAATGGTTATTAGATAATTATTATATAATAGATGAAACAGTAAAAAGTATTAGTAAGAGTATAAATTTAAAGAAATATAAAAATTTTTTAGGAATAGCGAATGGCACCAATTATGGATTTGCAAGAATATATGTTTTAGCAAATGAAATAGTTTCATATACAGATAATAAGATTGATACAGAAATTTTAAAAGATTCATTAAGAAGCTATCAAGAGAAGAAAAAACTTAGCATGGAAGAGATATGGAATGTAGGACTATTTTTACAAATATCTTTGATAGAAAGTATTAGAAGTATTTGTGAAAAAATTTATTCATCTCAAATTCAAAAATATAAAGTAGAGAATATAATTGAAAGACTAGTAGAAAATAAATCTAAAGAAGAACTAAAATTTAATAAATTGCATGAGTATAAAGCAAGAGTAAAAGAATATGGAGAAATGAAATATCCTTTTATTGAATATATGTCATACAAATTAAGAAAATTTGGTAAAAAAGGTTTTCCATTTTTAAATATATTAGAAGAAGAAATAAATAAAATGGGAATAGATATATCTGAAGTAATACAAAAAGAGCATTTTGATATTGCTGTAAAGAAAGTTTCAATTGGAAATGCTATTACTAGCATAAAAAATATACAAAGAATAAATTTTATAAACATCTTTGAAAGTATTAATCAAGTAGACGATATTTTAAAAAAAGATCCAGCAAATGTATATGATAATATGGATTACAAAACGAAAATATATTATAGGAATAAGATAAGTGAAATTTCTAAGAAAACCAAAATATCAGAAATATATATAGCTAAAAAATGCTTAGAATTAGCACAAGCAGAACAAGGAAGAAAATCTCATGTAGGGTATTATTTAATAGATGATGGATATAAAATTTTACTAGAAACTCTACAAAATAGAAAAATAAAATATTTATCAAACAATAAGAAAATGAGTATATATTTAATATTAAAGATATTAATTACATTATTAATTTCTGTTATGTTAGGAATTTATTGCTATATGTCATCTGGCAATTTATTAGTTTCTTTAATTACAATTGTTTTAATGTATTTACCAACAGAATTAATATTAGTACAGCTTTTTCAATATATACTTAGTAAAATAATAAAACCTAAATTAATACCAAAATTAGATTTACAAAATGGAATTCCTAAAGAATCTGCTACATTTGTAGTAATACCTACAATTATTTCTCAGAAAGAAAAATTAGAGGAGATGTTTAAAAAATTAGAGGTATACTATATAGCTAATAAAAGTAAAAATATTTATTTTGCACTATTGGCTGATGTGACTGCAGGTGAAAAGGAAGAAGAAGAATTTGATGAAACAATTTCGAAATTAGGAGTAGAATTAGTAAATAAATTAAATAAAAAATACCCTTATGAAGATTTCCCTAAGTTCCATTTTATTTATAGGAAAAGAGTTTGGAATGATAAAGAAGAATGTTATTTAGGTTGGGAGAGAAAAAGAGGTTTACTAACTCAGTTTAATGAATATATTTTAAAAAGAAGTGATAATCCTTTTAGGGTAAATACTATAGATTTAAATAAAATACCAAAAATAAAATATGTAATAACTTTAGATGCAGATACAGAATTGGTTCTAAATACAGGGCTAGAATTAATAGGAGCAGCATCACATATTTTAAATATACCAGAAGTAAATAATGGAATTGTAACAAAGGGATATGGAATAATACAGCCTCGTGTAGGTATTAGCCTAAATGCAGCTGATAAAAGTAAATTTACTAAAATATATGCAGGTTCTGCTGGAACAGATTCATATACTAATGCAATTTCAGATGTGTACCAAGATAATTTTGGAGAAGGAATATATACTGGAAAAGGTATATATGATGTAGAAATTTTTTCAAATGTATTAAAGGATCAAATTCCAGAAAATACGGTTCTTAGTCATGATTTATTAGAAGGTTCATATTTAAGATGTGGTCTTGCATCAGATATTATGCTTATGGATGGATATCCAACATCTTATTCTGCTTTTAAAACGAGACTTAGTAGATGGAATCGAGGAGATTGGCAGATAATACGATGGCTGAAATCTAAAATAAAAAATAAAGAAGGAATTAAAAAGAAAAATCCTTTGAATTTGATTTCAAAATATAAAATATTAAATAATTTAGTAAAAAGCATATTTCCTATAAATGCATTAATATTAATTCTATTTTTAGTTTATATAAATAAATATTTTAAAATATGGCCATTAATGCTAATAACAATTATTTCAATAGTAATACCATATCTTATTGAAATTATAAATAAAGTGGTTTATAAAAAAGATGGTGAGGGTATTCAAAAGACTTTTTATAAATCAATAACTGGAATAAAAGCAAGTTGCATAAAAGGAATACTAGAAATAGGTACTTTACCAGATAAAGCATATACAATGTTAAATTCAATTACTAAAACAATTTATAGAGTTTGTAAAAGTAAAAAACATTTATTAGAATGGACAACAGCAGAGGAAGCAGAAAAAAGTGCAAAAACAGATTTAATTTCATATTATAAAAACATGTGGCCCAATATACTATTTGCACTACTACTATTAATTAGTGGAAATCTAAATATGTTAGTAATTATATTAAGTATTTTATGGCTTATTACTCCTGGCGTAATGAAATATGTAAGTAATAAAGAAAAGAAATTATTTGCTATAGAAGAGTTAAATAGTGAAGAACAAAAATATGTTAAACAAATAGGAAATAGAACATGGAATTATTTTAAAGAAAATATTACAGAAGAAACTAATTATTTGCCACCAGATAATATACAAGAAGATAGAATAAATAAAATAGCTTATAGAACTTCATCTACTAATATAGGTTTGGGATTGTTATCGGTTGTGGCTAGTTACGATTTAGGATATGAAAATTTAGAAAATACAATAGATTTATTAGATAAAATGATTAATACAGTTTCAAAACTTCAAAAATGGAATGGACATCTATATAATTGGTATGATGTAAAAAATTTGCAACCATTAATTCCAAAGTATGTATCTACTGTAGATAGTGGGAATTTTATAGGATATTTATATACTTTAAAGCAATTTTTATTAGATATTCAAAATGATGATGAAAATGTAGAGTTTTCTGAAAAAATAGAGTTTATGGTTAATACAATAGATGAAATAATAAATAATACTGATTTTAAATATTTGTATAGTAAAGAAAATAGAATTTTCTCAATTGGATTTAATGTTGAGGATAATACTCTTACACCATCATATTACGATTTACTAGCATCAGAAGCAAGACAAGCTAGTTTAATTGCCATTGCAAAAAAAGATGTTCCAGCAAAGCATTGGTATAATTTGAGTAGAACTCTAACTATATTAGATAGATATAAGGGACTTATTTCATGGTCTGGTACTGCATTTGAATATTTAATGCCTAATATAAATATTCCTAAATTCCCTGGTAGCATAATTAGTGAATCTAGCCTATTTTGTATAATGTCTCAAATAAAATATGCTAATAAATTAAATATACCATGGGGAATATCGGAAGCGGCATTCAATTTAAGAGATTTAAATAATAATTATCAGTATAAAGCATTTGGTATTCCATGGTTAGGGCTAAAAAGAGGATTAGCAGATGAAATGGTTGTGTCTTCATATGGTAGTTTTTTAAGTATAAATGATGTTCCAAAAGAAACAGTAGCCAATATAAAAAGATTAGAGAAAGAGGGAATGTATGATAGATACGGATTTTATGAATCTATAGATTATACATTAAATAGATTAAGAAAAAATGAGAAAAGTACTATAGTAAAAACATATATGGCACATCATCAAGGATTAATTTTGCTATCGATTGATAATTTATTTAATAAAAATATTTTACAAAAAAGATTTATGCAAAATCCAGAAATGCAATCTGTAGAAATATTGTTAGAAGAGAAGATGCCTACTAATGTGATTGTAACTAAAGAGCAAAAAGAAAAAGTAGAAAAAATTAAAAATGTAGATTATGAAACTTATGCTGTAAGGGAATTTAATAAAGCATATGATTCATTAAATCATATAAATGTAATTTCAAATGAATTATACTCTATTTTAATAGATCAAAAGGGAAATGGATTTAGTAAATATAAAGATATTGTAATAAATAGATTTAAAAGAACAGATGATGTTAACCAAGGGGTATTTTTCTTTTTAAAGAATATTAAAACAAAAAGAACTTGGAGTACTGGCCAAACAAATTATTTAGGAAATGCAGATAAATATAATGTTTATTTTTCTCCAGATATGAGTAAGTTTGTAAGGCAAGATGGAGGAATAGAAACTACTACTAAAATAATTGTAATGCCAAATACTCCAGTAGAAATTAGAAGGATAGAATTAAAAAATTTAGGTAATTCTGAGGAAATAATTGAAGTAAATACATTTTTTGAACCAATATTATCAACATTTGAACAAGATTATTCTCATAAAGCATTTAATAATTTATTTTTAACATACGAATTTTTAGATGACAGTAATATATTATTAGTTAAGAGAAAAGCTAGAGATGAAAAACAAAAAGATATTTTTATGGCAGTAAACTTGTTTACTGAAAGTGATACTATAGGTGAATTAGAATATGAAATTGATAAAGAAAAGTATATAGGAAGACAGAATATAGGACTACCTATTGCAGTGGAAAATTCTATTCCATTAAGTAGAAAAGTACAAATGTCATTAGATCCAGTTGTTGCAATGAGAAGGACTATTAAAGTACTGCCAAGCCAAAAAGCGGTTTTAAATTTAATTATTTCAGTATCTGAAAATAGGGAAGATGCAATAAATAATGTTAAAGAAAACATGAATAATGAAAAGATATTAAGAAATACAAATTTAGTAAAAGCTAAAGTAGATGCTGAATCAATGTATTTAGGAATAAAGGCTAAAGATATTGAAAATTATCAAAATATGCTTAGATATTTGTTATTTAATAATCCATTAAAACATCTGATGTATAAAGGAAAAATACCAGAAGAAGCAATGGCAAGTGAATTATGGAAATATGGAATTTCTGGAGATTTACCTATTCTATTAATAAAAATTAAAGATATTACTGATATTGATGTAGTAAAAGATGCAATAAAAGCATATGAGTATTTTAAAGTAAAAAATATAAAAATTGATTTAGTAATATTAAATGAAGAAAAAAAGACATATGAAAATTATTTATATGAGGAAATACAAAATGCAATACTTGATAGAAATTTAGGGTATATGCAAAATATAAATGGAGGAATATTTGTATTAAGTAATATTGATAAAAATTCAAAAAGAATAGTTGAATATAGGGCAAATTTATTAATTGATGCACATTTGGGAAATATAGAAAGACAGATTAGAGATTTTGAAGAAGATTATTTAGATAAACATAAAGAAATAGCTAATGATGTATCAGAAGTTAAAATTATAGAAGAAAATTCTGAAAGAAAACCATTAGAGTATGAAAAATTAAAGTATTTTAATGAATATGCTGGCTTTTCACAAGATGGAACAGAATATATAATTAGAGTAAATAAAGATGAAAAAGCTCCTACAGTATGGTCAAATATTATGGCAAATGAAAAATTTGGTACAGTTGTTACAGAAGGATTAGGAGGATATACATGGTATAAAAATTGTAGATTAAATAGAATTACTGCATGGAATAATAATCAAGTTACAGATATTCCATCAGAAATAATTTATTTAGAAGATGAAGAAACGAAAAAAGTATGGACTTTAGGTTTGAGTCCTACACCAGATCAAAATGATTATTATATTGTTTATGGATTTGGTTATAGCAGATATATTCACATAAGTAATGATATAAAACAAACTTTAGATGTTTTTATACCAAGAGAAGATAGCTGTAAAATTCAAATATTGCATTTAGAGAATAATGCTGCAAAAAAGAAAAAATTAAAATTAGTTTATTATATAAAACCAGTTTTAGATGAAGATGAATTAAAATCTAATGGATATATCGAATTGAAGTATAATGAAAATATGAATTTAATTACTTTTCAAAATTTAGCAAAACAGTTAGAAAAAAGAACAGTTGCATATATATCTTCTAGTGAAAAATTCTCTTCTTATACAGGAAGTAAAGAATTTTTTGTGGGAAAAGGTAATATAAAAAATCCAGATGGTTTAAAAAAGGTAGAATTAAATAAAGAAAATACTTTAGGAACAGACGAAATAATAGCAGTAGAAATAAGAGTAGACTTAGAAGCATATGAAAATAAAGATATAGTAATTACTCTTGGGGCAGATGAAAAAATATTAAACTTGCAGGATACAGCATATAAATATATGAATATTGGAAATGCTTTAGATGAATATAATAAAACAAAAAAACATTGGAAAGATTTATTAAGTAATATACAAGTTGAAACACCTGTAGAATCAATGAATATATTACTAAATGGTTGGTTATTGTATCAAACATTGGTAGCAAGATTATTTGCAAGATCGGGATATTATCAATCTGGTGGAGCATATGGATTTAGAGATCAATTGCAAGATTGTATAGGATTAAAATATATATCTTCTGAATTTCTAAAAAAACAGATTATTAAGCATAGTAAACATCAATTTATAGAAGGAGATGTTGAACACTGGTGGCATGAGGAAACAGGAAGAGGAATTAGAACAAGATTTTCAGATGATTTATTATGGCTTCCATATATGGTTGCAGAATATATAAATTTTACTGGAAATGCGGATATATTAAATGAAGAAACAAATTATGTAATAGGTAATATATTAGAAGAAGGAGTAGATGAAAGATATGATCTATATCCAGATTCTAAAGAAGTAGAAAGTATATATAATCATTGTATACGTGCTATAGAAAAATCATTTGATTTTGGAGAAAATGGACTACCTAAAATAGGCTCTGGAGATTGGAATGATGGATTTAGCAGAGTTGGAAATAAAGGAAGGGGAGAAAGTGTATGGCTTGGATTCTTCCAATATGTTGTACTAAGTAAGTTTATAAAAATTTGTGAAAAATATGGAGAAAAATTTGAGAATAAGAATTTTGTAGAAGAACGTATACAAAAATATAAAGAAATTATGGAATCATTAAAAAGAAATTTAAATACAAAAGCATGGGATGGCAGATGGTATAAAAGAGCATTTATGGATGATGGAAATGTTTTAGGAAGTATACAAAATGAAGAATGTAGAATTGATAGTATTGCTCAAAGTTGGGCAACGATTTCTGAAGCTGGAGATAATGACAAAAAATATATATCAATGGAGAGCTTGGAAAATCATTTGATAGATAAAGAAGCGGGAATAATTAAGTTACTTGATCCTCCGTTTAACAAAAGTAAGTTAGAACCAGGATATATAAAAGCATATATACCAGGTACAAGAGAAAATGGTGGACAATATACACATGGAGCAATATGGGCAATAATTGCAGAAACTTTATTAGGATTTGGAGATAAAGCAGTAGAATATTTTAGAATGATAAATCCAATAGAACATGCAAGAACAAAAGAGGAAGCAAAAAAATATAAAGTTGAACCTTATGTAATGGCTGCAGATATATATGGAGGAGAACTAGCAGGAAGAGGAGGTTGGACTTGGTATACAGGTTCTAGCAGTTGGATGTATGAAGCAGGTATAAAATATATTTTAGGATTAAGAATAGAAGGAAAAACTTTAAAGATAGAACCATGTATTTCTAAAGATTGGAATGAATACAGTATTAAGTATAAATATGGAAATAGTATATATAGAATAAAAGTATTAAACGAGAGCAAAAAGAATGAAGGTGTAAAAGAGGTTAGGTTAGATGGTAAAAAAATAGAGGAAAAAGAAATTATACTTGATGAAAATGGAGGAGTATATACTATTGAGGTAGAAATATAAAAGATTTAGAGGGTTTACTTAAATAAAATGGTACCAATGTCAAGTACATTTTAAAAAAAAGTGTTGACAAAGTTTAAGCAAAAATGATAATAGAAATATTAATTA
>CAJFUM010000079.1 GCA_904420285.1 uncultured Clostridia bacterium
ATGTTAGAAGAAGGAACACAGAAAGCAATTTTAGATGATGATTTATATATTAATCAAGGAGCACTATTAGAAAATGTATGTGCTGAGGAAATAGCTATTAGACACAATAAATTGATGTATTTTGAAAGGAAAAGTACTTTAGAAATCGACTTTATATTAAATATAGATGGAAAGGTTACAGCGATTGAAGTTAAATCTGGTAAAAATAAACAAGCAAAATCCTTGAAATCAATTATACAAAATTATAAAACAGTAACAAGGTATATGAAATTTGAAAATGATTGTAATATTTATATAGATGAAGAAAATATAGAGCATTATCCATTATTTATGATTATGTTTGTATAAATATAAATGATAAATTGGGAATTGTCCACAATTAAAATATCTACTAAAAATTTTGGCTTTGAAAATAATATTAAATGTATATCACTTTATAGTGATTTTTGCTTAGATAGTTTGGCTTACCCCAAAAATGAAGTAAATTAAATTGAAAATTTTACTAACATATGTTAATATATTAATGTAATACATTCTAAGAAATTCCTGTTCTAATTTAAGAGCAGTTTAAATAGATGGCAACAAGTAAAATTAAGTTAGAAAGTCAATTGACAAGGAGGAAAAATTATGGTAGAGAAAAAAATTGTTGTAACATGCGATGAATGTGGTTCAACAGATGTAAAAACAAAGGAGGAATATTACAATCACCGGTATCGTATGGTAAAAGATGCAGCAACGTTAGACAGAGCTTACCCTTCTTTAAAATCGGTAGATATCAAACTACTGTGTCACTGCAATAATTGTGGTAGAGACTTTGAAGAAGAGTTGGGCAGAGAAACTTATGATTTATTACCCGGCGAAATTGAAGATTAATAATAACAGAATAAGGGAGCAAAATTTGCTCTCTTATTCTGTTATAGAGTAGCTAAATCTCAATCCTAGGCTGATATTTCTCAAGCCACATATTTACTTGGCACAAATATGCCATAAGCTGAGGCCCAGTCATTAGCTGACCAAACCATGGTCTAGTAAATGCTTTTCCATCTGTTTCTAATATTTGCATAATATATTCTCTATTTAGCAAACTATTAATAGGTGCATTTTTATTTTCCATAATTTTTGAAAGCATTTCTTTTACAGCTTTTAAATATGTTGGATTCCATGTTTTAGGATATGGACTCTTTTTTCTATCCACTATCTCAGATGGTAGTTTATCTTTCATAATATATCTTAATAACCCTTTTTCTCTACCATTTAAAGCTTTGGTTTCCCAAGGGATATTCCATACATATTCAGCTAAACGATAATCGCAAAATGGAACTCTTATTTCAAAACCATTATACATTCCCATCCTATCAGATCTATCTAACAATGTTTGCATAAACCAAGTTAATGTAAGATAAGAAATTTTTCTCTTTTCTGCTGTTTCTTTAGAATCACAATCTAAAATTTCAACTTCATCTAAACTTTCGTTATATCTATAATCTATATATTCTTTTAGATTTATTTTTTTGGCAATAGAAGGATTTAATAATGTTTGTCTTTCCTGGGTGGCAATAGACCAAGGAAAAGTTCCACTATTTAAAGCATCTTCACGGAAAAACCATGGATAACCGCCAAAGATTTCATCAGCACATTCACCAGTAAGTGTAACAGTAGCTTCTGGTTTTACATTTTTACAAAATAGTAATAAAGAAGAATCTACATCAGCCATTCCAGGGAAATCTCTAGCAATCATTGCATCTTCTAGTGCTTTTGCAAGTTCTGGAGTGTCTAACATAACCACATGATGATTTGTATCTAATTGTTTACACATTAAATCTATATAATAGTTATCTGAATTTGGTTGGAAATCTGTTTTTTGGAAGTTTTTATCATTATCTACATAATCAACAGAATAAGTATTTAGTTTTGGTAAATTATGTTCTCGGCAATATTCTGATGCGTATAAAGTAATAATACTAGAATCTAAGCCTCCAGATAAGAAAGTACATAAAGGTACATCACTTACTAATTGATTTTTTATAGAATCTTCTAATAAATACTGAACCTTCTCACATGTTTCTTCAAATGTATCAGTATGTGGTTTACTAATAAGTTTCCAATATTTTTTTATTTTAATACCTGAAGAGTTATATACAATATAATTTGCAGGTTTTACTTCATATATATTTTTAAAAGCTGTAAGTCCATTTGTATGAGCAGGACCAATTCCAAACATTTCGCTAATACCTTGCTCATCTAATGTAGGTGTTAGGTCTGGATATTTTAAAAGAGCTTTTACTTCAGAAGAAAAAATAAAATTATTATTTAATATTATATAATATAATGGTTTTACACCAAAGTGATCACGGGCAAGGAATAAACTTTTTTCATTTTCATTCCATATTGCAAATGCAAATATACCATTTAGCTTATTAACAACATCTTCTTTATATAAAATATAAGATTTTAATAGTATTTCAGTATCAGAATTAGTTTCTATTTCAAAACCATTATTTATTAAGTCTTCTTTTAATTCTTTTGTATTATATATTTGACCATTATATACTATAACATATTTGTTTCCATTAGAATAATAAGTCATTGGCTGTTTTCCACCATCTGGATCAATTACAACCAATCTTCGATGGGCTAATAACACATTATCATGTACATAATATCCACATTCATCTGGACCTCTTTTTTTCAAAGCTTCATTCATTGAGATCAAAACGTTTTTCTTAGAATCTATATTTTCTTTTAGATTCAAAATACCAACAAAACCGCACATAGAATATCAATTCCTTTCTAAACAATCTTTTATCATAATATATGAAGAGAAATAAAAAAAAGTCACTAGTAGTATTGACAAATAATTAAAAAATTAGTATAATTTTATAGTACTAAATAAGAGAAAGTATAATTTATATACAATAGATGATTTTTCAAAGGGAGGGAATAAAATGGCACAACCAAAAAGAAGATGGTCAAAAGCAAGAACAGGATTAAAAAGATCTACATGGAAATTAGAAAAGCAAAATTTAGTAGAATGTTCACATTGTCACGAATTAATAAGACAACATACAGTTTGTCCAGTTTGTGGATATTATGATGGAAAAGAAGTAATTTCTAAAAAAGAAGCATAATATATAAATTTTAGTAGCATAAAGCTACTATTTTTTTTGCTTTAAATTATAATATAGTTATAGAAAATAAGAGATTTTAATATTTACATTAGTAATATTTTTTATAAAAAAATAATTGCCTCTATTTTTATTAAATGGTATAATGATGAAAGCAAGGAGGAAATATATGGAGCACAGAATTGATAAAACTAATTATTATTTAGATATAGCAAAAGCTGTAGCACGGAAGAAGTACATGTTTAAGAAAAAAATCTGGAGCGGTTATTGTTAATAATGACGAAATTATATCTACTGGTTATAGTGGAGCTCCAAGAGGAAGGGCAAATTGTATTGATTTAGGTTATTGTTCAAAAAAGAAATTTTTTCCGAATATACGACATGCTGGATATGATGCATGTAGAAGTGTTCATGCAGAAATGAATGCTCTTATAAGTGGTGCAAGAAAAGATATGTTAGGTGGTACTCTTTATTTAGTTCAATATAGAACAGATAGTGGAGAATATGAAGAGGGTGCTGGATGTTGCCAAATGTGTAGAAAGATGATTATTAATGCAGGAATTAAGCAAGTAATAGTAAGAGAAAATGATGATAAATATAATAAAATAGATGTACAAGAATGGATAGAAAATGATGATTTATTATTAGGAAAAATTACATATTAAGGAGAAGAGAGCAAATGACAAAAATTATAGAAAAGATTAAGACCAAAAGAAGTATACACTATATTTTTATTATAATTATAGGTATTTTAGTATCTATACCATTGTTATGGGTACAAATAAAAAATGGGGATGATGGATCAATTCATATATTAAGAGTAATTGGACTAGATTCAACTTTAGAAAAAGGAGCATTTCCATTTTTAGTATATCCATATTTCTGTTTAGACTGGGGATATGCAATGACAGTTTTTTATTCTCTTATAGTAGCATATGTTCCATATGTTTTAGGATTATTTAGTGGTTCTGCAATAATAGGATTAAAATTATTTACAGTACTTACTACAATTCTTTCTGGCATATTTATGTATAATTTTGTAAATGAAGTTACAAAAAAGAAAGCAGTGGCACTTTTTGCTGGTATTTTTTATATGGTTTTTCCATATAGATTAGAAAATATATATGCAAGATTTGCAATAGGCGAATTTACAGCATTTGTTTTTATACCTATTGTATTCCAAGGTTTATATAATTTAGTTAACGGAGATAAAAAAAGGCATTACTATATTGCAATAGGAGCAACTGGTTTAATTTTATCCCATACAATATCTACAGAATATACAGCTTTATTTTGTTTAATATATATAATTTATAATTATAAAGCATTTTTCAAAAAAGATGTTATTAAAAAGTGTGCAATTAATATATTATTTATAATTTTAATGACAGCATTATATACAATACCAATGTTAGAATTTGAAATGAGTGCAGATTATACAATTTTCGAACCAAGAGCACTTAGAACATCACCAGAAGATGCAGCTAAACAAAGTATAGATTTTTGGCAGTTTTTTAAAGATAAGCAAGTTGAAAATCCTGTTTCATTTATATTAGGCTTACCATTTTTAACAACGTTATTGCTGGGCGTATTTGCTTATAGGAAAATGGATAAGAAATATAAAGACTTTTATATAACAAGTATTATCCTGGGTTGTATCTCTTTAATTATGTGTACAAAAATTTTTCCTTGGGAAATTATGCCTAATATAATGGGAACTATACAATATCCATGGAGACTACTTGGCTTTGCATTTTTCTTTTTAATACCAGTATGTTCATTAAATATATATTATACTATACAGTATATAAAAAGAAAAAATATTCAATATATAGTTTATGCAATTTGTATATTTATTTTACTAGTTTTTACTGCTAAAGAACTAAGTGTATATAAAACAGAAGATTTAAATTTAGATAAAAATTATGAGCAAGGAGTAAGAAGCAATTTACAAATACATTATTTTTCTGTTAATAGAGATTATATGCCATATAAAGCTTTAATACAACAAAGAAAATATTTATTAAATAGAGGAGATAATACTTATATTTTAAAAGGAAATATAGATATTTTGAATGAAACAAAAGATGCATTACATTTAGAAATTAATTTTGAAAATGCAGAAAAAGATTCTGAATTAGAAATACCATATTTATTCTATCCAGGTTATACTATAAAATTAGTATATAATAATGAAGAAGAAAAAGTAGAATATTCTGAATCTGAATATGGTTTTATGAAAGTTACAATTCCAGAGAATATTACAGAAGGTAAAATAATTATTGATTATACTGGAACTACTATAGAAAAAGTGGCTTATCTAATTTCTGGGCTTTCAGTTATATTATTTATAATTTACATAATACTATATAGAAGAAAATTTAGGAAAAAAGATGAAGAGGTACTAAACATAAATGAAAAATAGACTAATAGACTATTTAATTATTTTAATAATTTCGTTAATAATTTTAATTCCAATGTTTAATGAAAATGTTAATATATATATAGACGATGGAATACAACATATAGCTAGATTAATGGGTACATATCAAACTATAACTGATGGAGATATACCACCAGTTATAATGTCTAATTTTTGTAATGGATTTGGATATTCATGGAATATATTTTATAGCCCTTTTACAGCATATGTACCATTAATTTTTAGTTTGATCACAAATTCATTTGAGTTAATGCTAAAAATATTTATTGGATTAGTTGGTCTAGTTTCTGGAATAGCTATGTATGAATTTGTTAAAAAAATAACAGATAATAGATATGTAGCATTATTGGCTGCAGGTATATACATTTTAGCACCATACAGATTTACAGATATATATAATAGAGTAGCTATTTCAGAATTAACATCATTTATGTTTTTGCCTATTGTCTTTCATGGAATGTATAATATATTTAATAGTGATTGTAAAACTATTCCTAAAAGTTTAGTTTTAGCTTTTGGAGCAAGTGGATTAATATTAACTCATTCAGTAATAGCAATGTATACAGCAATCTTTTGTGCTATATATTTGTTTATAAATATAAAAAAATTAAAAGATAAAACAATTTTAAAACTATTAATTATAAACATTTTACTTATTATTTTATTAACAAGTTTTTATACAATTCCTTTATTAGAACATAAATTAAATACTCAGTACGAAGTATTTAAAGAAGGAAGAATGGAAAGAACTGATGCATTAATATATAATAAAGTAGATTTTATAGATTTATTATACACAAATAAAAATAATTTTAGTTTTGAAATAGGGTTAGTTACTTTAATAGGATTAATACTTACCTTATTAGCATATAAGAAAATAGATAATAGATATAAAACAATTTATTATTTTTCATTAATAGCAGGCATTATGTGTATAATTTTTTCGCTAAGAATTTTTCCATTTGAAAAATTACCTAGTGTTTTAAAAATGATACAATTTACTTTTAGGTTATTAGAATTTTCAACATTTTTCTTTGCAGTAGTAGCTGCTATTAATTATTCTTTAATAATTAAAAATTTTGGTATAAAAGATGTGTTAGTTTTGCTTTTTATTGCAACATTCTTATTATATCCTTTAACTAAGAATATAAAATATAATAAAACATGGTCTGAGGAAAAATTATGGCCTGCAATTGAAGTAAATAATAATACAGGAAGAGTTCATTCTGGATGTGCAACATTTGAATATTTGCCTAGTAAAGCATTTGAAAATCTAGATTATATAAAAAACAGGGAAGATAGAGTATATTTGCTTGCTGGAAAAGCAGATATTTATAATGAAAATAAAAATGGAACTAATATGAGTTTTGAAATATCGAATGTAGAAGAAAATACTGTTATAGAATTTCCTTATATCTGGTACTTAGGATATGATGTGATATTGAAAAATGATAACAATGAAATACAAAAACTAGAAATATATGAATCTGATAATGGATTTGTAGCAACAAAACTTCCTGCTATAGATAATGGAATGATAGAAATTGAATATAATGGAACTATTATAATGAAAATTTCAATTTGTGTATCAATTCTTACTTTGCTATCTTTAATTATTTACATAGTGTATATTAAGATAAGAAAAGAAGCATAATATAGCCAAAAATAGCAAGTAAATCTTGCTATTTTCTATTATGTATAGTAAAATTATAATGTGTAAAATTTGAAAATAAAACTAAAGGAGAGTGAAAAAATGAGTAAGCCAATTGTTGCTTTAATAGGAAGACCAAATGTGGGAAAATCCTCTTTTTTCAATTACATAATAGGAAAGAGAATTTCGATAGTAGAAGATACTCCTGGAGTTACACGAGATAGAATATGTGGTGAAGCAAACTGGAGAGGAAGAAATTTCGATTTAATAGACACAGGTGGTATAGAGCCACAATCACAAGATGTAATACTATCTCAAATGAGGGAGCAAGCTAATTTGGCAATAAATATGGCAGATGTTATAGTGTTTATTACAGATATTAAGCAAGGAGTAACTGAAGCTGATAAAGATATTGCTTTAATGTTAAAAAAATCTAAAAAACCTGTTATTTTAGTTTGTAATAAAGCAGATAAATATGGAGAAATGCCAGCAGAAATATATGAATTTTATAATTTGGGATTAGGAGAACCATATAGAGTTTCTGTAGCTAATGCAATAGGTATAGGAGATATATTAGATGCAATATATGATAATCTTCCAGAAGAAAACGAAAATGAGGAAGAAAAAGAAGTAATTAAAGTTGCATTAATAGGAAAGCCAAATGTAGGAAAATCTTCTTTAGTAAATAAAATTTTAGGAGAAAACAGAGTAATTGTAAGTGATATTGCAGGTACAACTAGAGATGCAATTGATTCTGAATTTGAAAATGAATTTGGAAAATATATATTTATAGATACAGCAGGTATTAGAAAAAAGAATAAAATATCTGAAAGTTTAGAAAAATATAGTGTTATGAGAAGTTTACTAGCAGTTGAAAGAGCCGATGTGTGTCTTTTAATGATAGACGCAAATGAAGGAGTAACAGAGCAAGATACTAAAATAGCAGGAGAAGCTCATGAAGCTGGAAAAGGAATTATAATAGTAGTTAATAAATGGGATGAATATGAAAAGGGAAATGGTACATTAGAAGAATATAAGAAAAATGTATATAATAAATTATCATATTTATCTTATGCTCCTATAATTTTTATTTCTGCAAAAACAGGACAGAGGGTACATAAATTATTTGAGATGATAAATAGTGTTGCTAGTCAAAATGCACTTAGAGTTTCTACATCTGTATTAAATCAAGTATTAAATGAAGCTATTGCAATTGTACAACCTCCAACTGACAAAGGAAAAAGACTTCGTATATTCTATATGACACAAGCTAGCACTAAACCACCAACATTTGTAGTATTTGTTAATGATAAGGACTTATTTCATTTTTCGTATGAAAGATATCTTATAAATCAAATAAGAAAAGAATTTGGTTTAGTAGGAACTCCTGTAAGAATGATAGTAAGAGAAAAGAATGAAAAAGATATGGTATAATAATTTTGTTAATATTTGATGTAATAATATTAAGTAAAAATAATTTTTGAAAGGAGTAAAAATATGATTGAATGTGCAGTTGTTATAATATTATCTTATTTAATTGGTAGTATTAATTTTTCAGTTATTTTAAGTAAAAAAATGGCTGGTTTTGATGTAAGAGAGAAAGGAAGCGGAAATGCAGGAACAACAAACATGTTAAGATCTGTTGGAAAAAAAGCAGCAGCAATTACGTTAGTTTGTGATATATTAAAAGGTGTAATTTCAATTTTACTTGCAATACTTATTGGGAAAATTGCTTGTAGTTCTAATGTATCATTACTTGTGCAAGTAGCTGGAATTTCAGTAATCCTAGGACATACTTTTCCAATATTCTTTAAATTTAAAGGTGGAAAAGGAGTGGCAACTTCTTTGGGAGTTCTAATTATGTCAAATTGGCAAATTGGATTAATATGTTTAGTATTTGCTTTAATATTAATTGGATTAACACAAATGGTTTCTGTAGGATCAATTGCAGCAGCAATTTTATATCCTGTTTTAACTTTATTTATTCCTCAAAACTATATAGTACCAGGTAATTATTTAATTTACAGCATAATTCTAGCAGTTATTATAGTTTTTAATCACAGGGAAAATGTAAAGAGATTATTAGCAGGAAAAGAAAATAAAATCAGTTTTAAAAATACAAATAAATAAAGATATATAGGAGGTTATTTTTGTGAAAAATATATGTATTATTGGTAGTGGTAGTTGGGGCAGTGCATTAAGTATACATGCTGCTCAAATGGGGCATAATGTAAAATTGTGGTCTCATTCTAAAGAAGAAGCGGATTTAATTAATGAAGAGCATCGTTGCAAATTCTTACCTAATGCTAGTATGGAAAAAAATATTATTTGTACATCAGATATAGAGGAAGCTATAAAAGGTAGTGATGTAGTTTTTCATGTTACACCATCAAAATTCACAAGAGAAACTGTAGAAAAATACAAAGATTTTATTGATGATCAACCAATAATATTGTGCTCAAAAGGCTTTGAATCATCTACATTATATACTCTTAACGAAGTGGTTGAAGAAGAAATTCCTAATGCACAAATAGGTGTACTTACAGGACCAAGTCACGCAGAAGAAGTTTCATTAGGAATTCCTACTGTAGTTCTAATCGCTTCAGAAAATGAAGAAGTACAAAAATTAGTGCAAGATAGTTTAATGGATGAAAAATTAAGAATTTATACTAGTTATGATGTAAAAGGTGCAGAATTAGGAGGAGCTTTAAAGAATATTATAGCTTTTTGTGCAGGAATTGCTGCAGAATTAAATATGGGTGATAATACTTTTGCAGCTTTAATAACAAGAGGTCTAACTGAAATTTCTAGACTTGGAGTAGCAATGGGTGGAAAAAAGGAAACTTTTTATGGATTATCTGGTTTAGGAGATTTAATAGTAACATGTTTAAGTGAGCATAGTAGAAATAGAAAAGCTGGTAGATGTATAGGAAGAGGTTTAACTATTGAAGAAACTAAAAAAGAAGTAGGAATGACTATAGAGAGTATAGATAATATTGAGGTTGCTTATAAACTTGCACAAAAATATAATGTTGAAATGCCAATAGTAAATACAGTTTACAAAGTTTTATATGATGGACTATCTCCTAAGGACGCTGTAAAAATGCTTATGACTAGAGAAAAGAAATCTGAATAATTACCAAGGAAATCTTTCATATATATATTTTATAATTTTGTCTGCATTTTCATCAGTTACATTTATAAATAAACCTTTATCTAAACTAATCCACATATTAATGGAATATTTATAATTATTATCAATAAAAGTGCCAATTATATCAGTTAATTCAACTGGATTTTGGTACTTTTTTTCCCATTCTAGTAAATTAATATATTCGCTTTTATCATTAAAAAAATCAGATAAAAATCTATTTATTTCATTTCTTTTTACACTATATAATCTAACAATTGCATCCATTTTAAATTTTAAAACCTTTCATAAAATATATTATTATTATAATTAAAAAATTAATAAAAATACTAGAGAATAAAAGGAAATTTTTTGGTAATAATAAATATAAAATTAAATTAATAGACGGAGGAAAAATGAAAAAATATATTGTTTCTATAATAATTTTATTTTTACTAATTTTATCATCAATAGGTGGATATTTTGTATATTCTAACTATAAAAGTAATAATGCTAATTCCACAGAAACTTTAAAAGAAAAATGTTATTCTGAGATAGAATATTTAAATTCAAATATAATAGAAATGATGAATAAACTAAATAATATATCATATACCAAGTATGATATTGTAAAAGAAGAAATAAAAACAGATAACAAAGAAAATGAACAAAATAGTTCCGGAAGTACAAAACAAGGAAGTGAAGATAGCAGCGGAGAAAATACTAATCAAAATAATATAACAGGAGTAAGTGTAGTAGAGAATAATATATTGGGAGATAATAAGGATATAGATTGGAATAATATAAAAGGAGTTGCTGAAGATGTTTATTCTAGTTGGACCACTATATTAATAGATCTGACAACATTAAATGTTAATAAGGATAATCTACTAAAATTTAATGACACATTAGATAAAGCAATTAAAAGCATGGATGATAAAGACAAAAATAAAAGTTTATTAAATTTAGCAGATTTATATAATCTTTTACCGCAATATTTAAAAGACTTTTGGCAAAATGATAAAGATATTAATATATATAATGTAAAATCAAATATTTTATATGCATACTCTTATGTGGATACAAATAATTGGAATGAAGTAATTAAATATGTAGAAAATTCAAAAAAAGATTTTTCAAATTTACTTAATAATTCTGTAAATGATGTAAATAATATAGATGTTGTTAATAAATCATATATTTTAGTAAATGAATTAGCAGAAGATGCGAAAAACAAATCCAAACCAACTTTTTATGTAAATTATTCTAATCTAATAGAAGAATTAGAAAATATAAATTGACGTGGAAAATAATTTGTAGTAAAATAATTATGTAGTAAATTGAATAGTCGCGTATAGCAATTTCGAAAGAAAGCGTACGAGGAAAGTCCGGGCTCCATAGAGCAATGATGCTGGATAACGTCCAGTGAGGGCAACCTTAAGGAAAGTGCAACAGAAAA
>CAJFUM010000080.1 GCA_904420285.1 uncultured Clostridia bacterium
TCTATTGCTCCTTCTTTTTCTGTTCCTTCTTGTATTTTTCCGTTTACATCTACTATTCCATCACTATTTGAATATCCTATAACTTGGCTTTTATCTGCATTATAATATGTTATTTTATATGCATACCTTGGTATCCATACTAACATGCTATAATTACTATCTTCATTTAAACTTCCATCTGCATTAAATACATCTGTATCTCCATTGGCATCTTTTCCTTCGTTTGCTCCACTTATTGGGGTTAATACTATATTTGCCCACTTTTTATTTTCATAATTGTACCATTCTGGATCTTTTTGTGTTGTTTTTATCCATTTGCCACTTTGTCCATCTGCATTTTCTTCATATTTTACTGGTACCATTCCTTCACTTAGTTTTGGTGTATCTGGCTTCTCTATTATTTGATTGCTTTCATTTACCCATAGTATGTCTACATCTCCTTCTGTTTCGCTTCTTTTTACTTCTACTTTTATATTTTCTACTTTCACTTTTAATTCTTCACTTATATTTCCTGCCCCATCTTTTGCTGTAAATGTGTATTCTCCATTTTCTGTTACTTCATGTGTTGCTGTTGCTGTTGTTCCTGTTTTTGCTTGTTCTCCACTTGGGGTTGTTATACTTGCTATCCCACTTTCATTATCTACTGCTGTTACTGTTATTGTTACACTTTCTGCTCCTTCTGTCTCTGGATTTATAGTGTAACTTAATGTTGGTTTTATTTCGTCTACTATTCTTCTACTTATATATTCACTTCCATTTGTTCCATCAAATAATCGTGCATATACATCTGATCCATTTGCTATATTGGGTATACTTCCGTTATTTTCTATTGTTGTCCATTTTCCTTCTTCTATTCCATTTATTTGATATTGTATTTGCATATTTGTTGTTGTGCTTACTGGCAAACTCGCTGTTCCATTACTCCAACTCTCTTTTCCAAATGTTAAGCTTCCTTCTTCTATCTCTCCTAACATTACATTTACTACTTCTTCATCTATTACATCTCCATCTTTTATGAGCTCTACTTTTAGGTTATATACTACTTGACTCTCTAATCCACTATATGTGTTTGTGTTTTCTTCTTTCTCTGCTACTTGTTGATATTCTGTATCTTCTTCTACTTCTTTTTTATATGAGTATCTATATTCTACTCCTTCTGCTCTTGCTGTTATTACTTCTACACTTACTTCTGATAATGTTTTATTTGTTATATTTATTTTTCTTATTACTGCTGGTAAGTTTCCTGCTTCTCCTATATAGTCCCCTAATCTTGGCACACTTCTATCTAGTTCAAATGTATATCCATTTAGACTTATTTCTTCTTCCATTACTTCTGCTTCTGGTTTTCTTTCATATATGAAATCATCTAAAAATTCATCTTGATTATATTCTTCATTTATATTCTTTTCTACATATGCATCTGCTAGCACTAATTCTAATTGCTCTCTTGCATCTGCTTTCTCACTTTCTTTTTTACCATAATTTGCTCTGTCTATTAATCCTCCTTCTCCAAATACTGCTCCTATTGCTACTACTGCTAAAATTATTAGGATTACTATTGTTATTACTAATGCTATTAATGTTATTCCGTTTTTGACTTTTTACCATTGTTTGTCCATTATTACTTAATCCTTTTTGTCTCATTTCTTCATATAATTTCCTTTCCATTATATTTTTTCCTCCTCTTTTAGTTTTGTTTTTTATATTTTTATTCTTTTGTTTATATTTTTTATTTATTGCTAATTGTATGTATTTATTTTATACTAATTGTATTTTGTTTGCAATAGATTTTGTTATTTGTAATATAACTGTAATATTTCTGTAATTTTATTGTAATATTAGCTTAGCTTATATAAAAAAGACTGGTAATTAAAATTATTATCAGTCTTTTCTTATTAATTAAATTCCTAAATATTCTGAAATTACATTCCATAAGCTTTCTGGTTCTCTGTCCTTTTCCCAATATGCTGCTCCTGCTAAATTATATTCTGAAATTAGAGAAAGTTTTGCTTTTATAGATTCTTCATCTTCTACCCAAATCTTATTTGTAACACCGTCTTCCACAAATTCAACATAATATTGTTTTAAATCATCATCCCATGTTCGTGATGCTCCTTCTGGAATAACTTGCTCTATTTTCTTCATATCTATTGTAGATGAAGTTATTTTTCCATTTCTTTCTTCCCATACCCTAGTATAAAATGGAATACCTAAAATTAATTTAGATTCATCTACTCCTTCTTGTCCTAAAAATTTTTCTATATTTGCTTTAACCCAGTTATATCCTGCTGTAGTTCCTTCAACTGGAGATGAGTTACCGTTTTGGTCATATGCCATAAATACTATATAATCTGCAACATCTCCTATTACATTTCTATCAAAACACAAAGACCATTCTGGACTTCCATCTGGTGCAGTTACATCAACTGATAATACTGCTCCTATTTCATTTAATCTTGGTTTTAATTCTATAATAAATCTAGAAAATAAATCCTTGTCTTCATCATGCATATTTTCAAAATCCACATTAATTCCATCTAAATCATATTTTAACACTTGACTTACTATATTTTCAATTAATTGTTGTCTTAAATTAAAATCACGCATAATTTCTGCTGTAGTCTCTATATACGAATTATTTGAAAGCATTGGCCATACTTTATATCCATTTGAATGAGCCCAATTTACATATTCTTTTCCTTCTTCTCCAGCATTATCATAAAGCTCACCTTTTCCTTCGTCAATTAAATCAAAGAATGAAGGACTTACAACATTTACTCCATTAATTTTGCTTCCGCTTCTATCTGGTGGATAAACATATTTAGAGTAATAATCCCAAACCATACTTATTTTATCTGTTATTTGTTTCTCTTCCTCTATTGCTTCTCTTGTAACAAACTCGTTAACTACATTATTTTGCTTTATATATCCAAGTTTTCCACTATCTGTTCTAATTTCTACCCAATTATCTACAACTTCATTTTGATTTTCATCATTTTGAACTACTACAAAAGTTTCATTTGCTTCTATTTTATCTACAGTACGTGAAAATACAGTAGGATATGCTTTCACATTAGCTTCTTTTCTAGCATCTGCTACAACATATTTTCTATCTTTTGAATCTACAGTTATAGTATTGGTAGATTCAATATAATTTATTTCTACATTATATACATCTTTTAAACTAGAAAAAGGAATATAGTATGTATCATTTTCTTCTATAACTGTACCCGAAATATTAACTCTACTACCATTGTTAATAATAGAATTTGAACCCACTTGCATACTTGCGACTTGTGTTTCAGATGTAGTAATTATTTGGTTATATTTTTCATCATAATATATATATGGATCAAAAAAGTTTGATATATCTTCTTTTGCAATATATATTACTCCATCTCTAATAATAACATCGTTTTTTAAATCTTTTGTAACATTACTGTTATTTATAACTAAATTTGCTTTATTGGTTATCTCTGTATTAATATAATTTGGAGTTATTTTTAATATCCAAAATACTACTGCTAAAAAAATTGCAACTACAACTATTTTAATCAAAATTCTACTTTTTACTTTTTCTTCTCTTTTTTCTCTTCTCGACATATTTACTATCTCCTATGTTATATTAAAATACAACTTTTTTCACAATATATCATAAAACAAAAATCTATGCAACATTTTATATATTAATTTGACAATTTTGTTAAATCCAATGTGTTTGAGAATATGACATCAAATTATCAGATTTTTGTTATAATTATTCTTTAAAATATTGTATTATTAAGTCCGCATATAGTAAATTATGGTAATTATAAACCTTTCTACTAATATAAATTTACTATTATGTAAAAAATTTAGACTTAGTAAAATACTAAATCTAACAATTATTCAAAATATATTATTAAACAGCCTATTATTGCAATTATAAATCCTAAAATCTTTAATCCCCATGAAGCTTGGTTTTGATCTCCAAAGCCAAACATTTTTTTAGTAATTATTCTAGCATCATATATCATAACAACACCTATTGATGACATTAACAAAGCTATAAATTTAATAATAAATTCCATAAATATCACCTTCTAAAAAAATTCAACTGTATATTTGCACTCAAATGTTTCATTTGGTTTTAATGATATTATATCCTGTTTTTGTATAAATACACCAGTACTTTTTATTGTATCTGCTGTTGAATACCATGGTTCTATGCATAAAAATGGTGCATTTGGCTTAGACCATATTGCCAAATATGGAAATCCTGTAAAATCTACAGTAACTATTTTCTTTCCAGTAGCTTTATTTATTAAACTAATTTTATTAGATGTAATTCCTTTCATAATAAGTGCATCATTATTAAATGTATCTGAACCTATTGCAATTCTTCTTTTATCTATCATTGTGTTTCTTGCATATTCTGTACCAATTAATCCATCTACTAAGTATAGAAAATGGATTTTATCTTCATCTTCTTCAAATTCTAAATAATAATTTCCTTTTTTTAATTCATCAACATCTATTTTAAAAGCTGGATGTCCTCCTATTCCAAAAGGAAGAGTTGTATCTCCTGTATTTATTACTTTATAAATAGTAGTTAATTTGTTTTCATCTAATCTATATGTAGTATATAATTCAAAATCGTATGGATATCTGTTTTTAGTAATTTTATTGCTCTTTAATACATATGAATGAAAATTGTCTAATTTTGTTATTGGTTCAAATTCAAAATCTCTAGCAAATCCATGTTGTGGCATTTCATATATTCTTCCATTTATAATAGTTTGATTCTTTTTTAGCTTACCTACAACTGGAAATAGAACTGGCCAATGTCTTTTCCAATATACTTTTCCATTTTCATCAACACAATCTAATCCTTGGTGAATTCGTTCCTCTCCATCTACTTTAAAGCTTACTAATTCCCCACCCATTTTTGAGGTCAGCATTTTAGTGTACATTATGTTCTCTCCTATTCTACAAAAATCTACAAATTTCATATATATGATATTTTCTTTTTATGTAAATGTCAATAGTTTTACCTGAATTTACAAAATTATTTCCTTTTTATAGACTTTTTCTTTTTCTGAACAGAAAACCCAAACCTTCCTATCTTTTTTCCCATTGTATAATAATGTCCATTACAATATGCTATTAATTTACATTTAGAAATATCGAAACTACCTTTTTCATCAATATACTGTTCATCTGAATCTATAGATAAAACTTCTGCCATAAACATATGGTGGCTTCCTAAGTCTATTACTTCTTTTACTCTACATTCTATAGCTACTGGGCTTTCTTTAATAATAGGGCATTTTACAAATTGTGCTTTTTCTTTTGTTAAATGCATTTCTTTAAATTTATCTACTTTTGCACCAGTTTTTACTCCACACCAATCAGTAGCATAAGCAAGCTTTTCATTTGTAAGGTTTATTACAAATTCTCTCTGAGTTTTAATTAAATTATATGAATATCTTTCTGGCCTTACTGAAATATAACACATTGCTGGGTTTGTATTTAAAATTCCAGTCCAAGCTACAGTCATAATATTAGATTTTTCCATTGTACCACAAGATACCATTACAGCTGGAAGTGGGTATATAAATGTTCCAGCTTTCCATATTTTTCTACTCATAATTCCTCCTAAAATTATAATTTATTTTTAAATACTAATCCTGTCTTTAAATTTTTCCTCCACTAATTCACGTAATTTTGTATTTTCCTCTTTTTCTAATTTTGGATCACTTTCCTCTATTTTCTGAGATAAACTTTGAACTTCTTTTAATATTCCAACATCTTCAAACAAATTTGCTATTTTAAATTCTGGAAGTCCATGTTGTCTAGTACCAAAAAATTCTCCAGATCCTCTAAGCTCTAAATCTTTTTCTGCTACTATAAATCCATTATCTGTATTTTTCATTATTTTCATTCTTTCTTTTGTAGTTTTTGAATTGCTTTCATATATAAGAATACAATAAGATTGATATTCTCCTCTACCTACTCTTCCTCTTAGTTGATGTAATTGAGCAAGTCCAAAATGTTCTGCATTTTGAACTACCATAATATTAGCATTTGGAACATTTACACCTACTTCTATTACTGTTGTTGATACTAATATTTGTATAATACCATTTTTAAAATCTTGCATTATTTCATCTTTTTCTTTTTGTTTCATCTTTCCATGTAAATATGCCACTTTAAATTCTGGAAAGATATCATTTTGGTATTTTTCTGCAAGTTCTACAACAGATTTAAAATTTTCAAATTCTTCATTTTCTTCAACTAGTGGACATACTATATATGCTTGTCTTCCTTGGTTAACATTACTTCTAATAAATTCTTCTATTCTTCTTTCATAATTTTTTGTAACAGGATATGTTTCTATTTTCTTTCTATTTGGTGGAAGCTCATCTATTATTGAAATATCCAAATCTCCATATAATATAATTGCTAAAGTTCTTGGTATTGGAGTAGCTGTCATAACTAATACATCTGGATTCATTCCTTTAGAAACAATATTTGCTCTCTGCCTTACTCCAAATCTGTGTTGTTCATCTGTTACTACTAAACCTAATTTTTTAAATTCTACATCTTCTACAAGAAGTGCATGTGTACCAATTAATATATCTATTTTTCCTTCTTTTAAATCTTCTAAAACCTCTCTTCTTTTCTTTGCTCTCATTCCACCTAGTATTAACTCACATCTTACTCCAAATTTGTTAAGCACATTTGAAAACTCTTGCATATGTTGTTCTGCCAAAATTGCAGTTGGTGCCATTATTGCAGATTGATATCCACATTTTGCAGCTTTATATGCAGCAATAATAGAAACAATGGTTTTTCCAGAGCCAACATCTCCTTGAAGCAATCGATTCATTGGTTTATTACTTTCCATGTCTCCATCTATTTCTTCTAATACTTTTAACTGAGCTTTAGTTAATCTAAAAGGAAGTGAATTTATAACATCAGACATTTTAACATCTTTATCAAATTTAATACCATCTACTTCTTTATCATACCTAGATTTTAAACTTAATAAAGCTAACTGAACTGTAAGAAGTTCTTCAAATACAAATCTTCTTCTTGCTTTACTATATTCTTCAAAATCACTAGGAAAATGTATTTGTTTAATTGCTTTATTTATCTCCACAAGGTTATATGTTTTTAATATATAATCTGGTATAGTTTCTGGCAATTTATCCAGTACTGCTTTTAATCCATTTTCAATAATACTTCTAATTTTATTTTGAGATAAGTTATATGTAAGAGGATAAATTGGTATTATCTTACCAGTATTTTTATTTAATCCATTTTTATCAAAAACTGGTCTTACCATTTCTATTCTTCCATATTTTATACTTACTTTCCCATAAAATTGGTATTTTTCTCCTACTTTGAATTTGTTTTTTAAATATGTTTGATTAAACCAAGTTAAAACACAATCTCCTGTATCATCTCTTACCAACATTTTTAACATAATTTTGTTTCTTGCAAATCTTGTTTCTGTCATTTGAGTTACACAAATCCCCTCAATTAAAGCTTCTTCTCCATCAATTAATTCATTTATTTTTTTTGGCTTACTTCTATCTTCATAATTTCTTGGAAAAAATGTAATCAAATCCCCCAATGTATTAATACCTAATTTTTGTAAAAGCACTAAATTATTAGGTCCCACTCCTTTTATAAATTGTACACTCTGATTCAAATCTATCATGTTTCCTCCAATATTTTATAAAACATATTTTTGTATTTATATGTCCATATTTTACTATATTTGTTTTAATAAATCAATAATCTATAGCTTGTCTACATATTTTGGTTAAATAAAAAGTTAAATGCCCGATTAACATAAGAAACGGGAAATTAGAGATAGACAAAATGTAGATAAATTGTCAATGAAAGAA
>CAJFUM010000081.1 GCA_904420285.1 uncultured Clostridia bacterium
ATTACCTCCTTGGAGATAATATATATTTTTACTATGACATAATCAAATGTTAAATTTACTATGACATTATCAAAAATTAATTACATTTTATTTCAAAACTGTTGAAAAAAAGTCATTTATGTTATATTATTTTGTATGTATTAAGCGTAGGGGGAATTATGAAATCAAATATTATTAAATATATTTTTATTGTATTTGTAATAGGAATAATATTATTTGCAGTGTATAAAATTAAATTTCAAAAAGATAATACCGATTCAGATGAACCAACTAATATAATAGAAAATGAAGAAAAAACAGAGTCTATATTAAATATAGGAATTTCTAACTTTGATAATATAAATCCACTAATCACCAAAAATGAAGACGTAATTAGTTTATCTACAATTATGTATGAACCATTATTACGACTTACAAAAGATTATGGAATAGAACCAAGATTAGCCGAAGAATATTCTAAAGTAGATTCAAAAACATATATAGTAAAAATTAAAGATAATTTAAAGTGGTCTGATGGAAGTGGTTTAACAGGAAATGATGTAAAATTTACAATTGAAAAATTAAAAAATGGAAAATCTGTTTATTCAGATAATGTTCAAAATATAAAATCTATAGAAATTATTGATGGAAATACAATAAGATTAAATCTTAATAAAGAAGAATCTTTTTTTGAATATAATTTAATATTTCCTATAATTTCTAGTGCTCAATTTCAAAAAGAAGACTTTTATAAATCCATGTTGGCACCAAATGCAACAGGAATGTATAAAGTAACTGCAGCAACAGAAGAAGAAATGACATTAGAGCCAAATAATTATTGGATGAATTCTTCAAATACTGATTTAAAAATTACTAAAGTTATATTACATTTTTTCAATACAATGGGTGATGCATATAATAGTTTAAAAATAGGTAATATAGATATGGTTTGTACATCTAAAACAGATTTGGAAAAATATATAGGAACAATAGGATTTAAAGTAGAAAATTATAAAGGCAGAGAATTAGATTTTATAAGTTTAAATTGTGAAGATACTATTTTAGAAAATAAAGAAGTAAGACAAGCTATTAATTATGCGATTGATAAAAATAAAATAAATTCATCTGTTTTTAGTAATAATTATTATGTTTCAAGTTTTCCAATAGATTATGGTAGCTATTTATATCCATCAGAAAGTAAATCTAGTTATAATAAAGAAAAAGCAAAAGAAGTATTAGAAGATGCTGGTTGGGAATATAGATATGGCTATTGGAGAAAAAGAGAAGATTATACTACTAAATATTTAAATTTAAATTTAATAGTAGATAGAAATGATGAAACTAGAGTAAAAGTAGCAGAATTAGTAGAAGAACAATTAGAAGATATAGGGTTTAATATATCATTATACAAAGTATCAAATTCTTCATATAAGAATTATTTAGAAAATAAAAATTATGATATGATAATAACAGGGGTAAATAATGGATATAGTCCAGATTTAACATATTTTCTAGGAAAAGATAATATAGCTAATTATTCTAATGATGAAATTTCTAGTTTATTAAATGAGGTAAAAAATATATCAGATGTAAATTTATTAAAAGAAAAATATAATAGAATTATAGAAATCTATCAAGATGATATGCCATATATATGTTTATACAGAAATACCAATAAATTAGTACATGGTATTAGGCTTACAGGAGAAATTACACCTAATAATTATACTGCATATTATAATTTTGAAAATTGGTATAGACAATAAAATTATTTTGAATAATAAAAAAACTATTGACAAATAAAAAAAATAGTATATAATACAAACAGTTGTTTATAAGGAGGAAATTTTAATGAATAATCAAAATCCAGAAAAAATTAAAGCATTAGAAGCAGCACTAGGACAAATTGAAAAACAATTTGGAAAAGGATCTGTAATGAAATTAGGAGATTTTGGAGCAATGGAGGTTGAAGCAATACCTACTGGAGCTCTAAGCTTAGATATAGCCTTAGGAATAGGAGGAATACCTAGAGGAAGAATTATAGAAATATATGGACCAGAGTCATCTGGAAAAACAACTTTAGCTTTACATATGATTGCTGAAGCACAAAAATTAGGAGGAGAAGCAGCTTTTATAGATGCTGAGCATGCACTAGACCCTGTATACTCAAAACATTTAGGTGTTGATATAGATAATTTAATAGTTTCTCAACCAGATACAGGAGAACAAGCATTAGAAATAACTGAAGCATTAGTTAGAAGTGGAGCAATAGATATAATTGTTGTAGACTCTGTTGCAGCACTAGTTCCAAAAGCAGAAATAGATGGAGATATGGGAGATGCACATGTTGGATTACAAGCAAGGTTAATGTCTCAAGCATTAAGAAAATTAGCAGGTGTTATTAACAAGTCTAAAGCTGTAGTTATATTTATAAATCAATTAAGAGAAAAAGTTGGAGTAATGTTTGGAAATCCAGAAACTA
>CAJFUM010000082.1 GCA_904420285.1 uncultured Clostridia bacterium
ATTTATGATTTCTTTATTTTTTATCTATTTTATGGCAACCTTTTTTGCCTATTTTTTTGTTTCATTGGCCAGTCTCTCTCTCTCTCTTACAGTATCAACGGTTTGCCCCATTTCCTTTTTCCTCCTTTTCTCCTAATGTATATCTTTTATCTTTTGCTTATCGTATGTTATTATTTTATACTATTTGTATTTTCTTTTCATATGCATAAAATATCACATTTTTTATAGGTTTTCAATAAATATGTATAAAAAATCCAAAAAATTATACATATCTTTAAAAAATGTATAATTTTTTTGTTTTTTTCAACTTATTTATAACGGTTCAAAGTACTGTTTTAATAGAGGTTATACCAATTTTATTATATATTATTTTGAACATTATTTTAGTATTATACCATACTTATCTTCTTTTGCAAGTATCTTTTATTATTATAATATATCTTTCATATTTCTCATAAATATAAAGCTTTCAACTAAATCCATTAATGAGTATATTAAAATAATAACTCCTAATGTAACAATTAATGCTCCTGGATAAAATGTTACATATAATCCTCCAATTATCATAAGTACAGAAAGTATTAATACTAAAGTCCACACTTTACTGTTAACATTCTTTAAACTAAATGACATTGTTAATCTAGTAAATCCACTATAAATTATCCATATTCCAATCATTATTCTAAATATGTTTTCAATTGTACTACTATAAATCATAACAACTAGTCCAACAATAATTGAAATAATTCCCCAAGCAATATCATTTGTAAACAAAGTAGAATTTCCTTTTGCAATAAAATAATTAAATATTTTAATAATACCAATTATTATAAAGAATAATCCTAATATAGTAGAAATGAATTGCATTGTAGTTTCTGGATTAAAAACCATAATTAAACCTATTATTGCTAATGCTATTGATGTTATTATTGAAGTCCAACCAACTTTTTTTAAAAATTTCTCCATATTCTATCCCTCCTAATATACATTTATTATTTCAAATACAAAAAGAATTATTACAAAGAATTTCAAATGTATATATTCTTAGATTCTTTATAATAATTCTTTGTAGCATTTTTATGCTGTTGTAGCTTTATTTTTTGTACTAACTCTTTTAGTATTTAGAGATTTTTTAACAGTTTCCCTGTTATTATTTATTACAATTTTAGGTGCTTCACCATTTAAAACAGTTTCTTTTGTTATTATACATTTCTCTATTTTAGGATTTGATGGTATTTCGAACATTATGTCTCTCATTATTTCTTCGATTATAGAGCGTAATCCTCTAGCTCCTGTTTTTCTTTCGATAGCTTTATCTACAATTAATCCTAATGCTTCATTTTCAAACTCTAATTCTACATTATCCATTTTAAATAATTTTTGATATTGTTTAACTAATGCATTTTTTGGTTTTGTTACAATATCTATTAATGCATTTCTATCTAATTCTTCCAATGTAGCTATTATTGGTAAACGTCCTACAAATTCTGGTATTAAACCAAATTTTAATAAATCTTGTGGCAATAATTCTTTAAATACCTTATATTTGTCAATATCTTTATTACTATCAATTACAGCTCCAAATCCTATAGATTTTTTTCCAATTCTATCTTTAACAATTTTCTCTAATCCTTCAAAAGCTCCTCCACATATAAACAAAATATTTGATGTATCTATCTGTATAAATTCTTGGTGAGGATGCTTTCTACCTCCTTGTGGTGGTACAGAAGCAATTGTTCCTTCTACTATTTTTAATAATGCTTGTTGTACTCCTTCACCACTTACATCTCTAGTTATAGATGGATTTTCAGATTTTCTAGATATTTTATCAATTTCATCTATATAAATTATACCCTGTTCAGCTTTTTCAATGTCATAATCTGCTGCTTGTATTAATTTTAACAAAATATTTTCAACATCTTCTCCAACATATCCAGCCTCTGTAAGTGTAGTAGCATCTGCTATTGCAAAAGGCACTTTTAAAATTTTTGCTAATGTTTGAGCAAGTAAAGTTTTTCCACAGCCAGTAGGTCCAAGTAATAAAACATTACTCTTTTGTAGTTCTACATCGTCATCTTTTTCCTCTTTGCTATTTATACGTTTATAATGGTTATAAACTGCAACAGCTAAAGTTTTCTTTGCTTCTTCCTGTCCAATAACATAAGTATCTAGAATTTCTTTTATCTCAGCTGGATTTGGTAAATCTTCTCTTTTGGTTATAGAATAAGACATTTCTGTATCTTCATATAAATCATCTTCTACAATACTAGAACATACTCTTATACAATCACTACAAATGTAAACTCCTGGTCCTGCAATAATTCTATCTACTTCATCTTGTGATTTCCCACAAAATGAGCACACAACATTATTTTTTTTATTATTTGACATTTTTATTTTTCCTCCAATTATCATTTATCACACATTCGTATATTATTTTCTTTTATCCATAATTCCATCTATTAATCCATATTTTAAAGCTTCTTCAGCTGTCATATAATTATCTCTTTCAGTATCTTTCATAATTACATCTAATGGCTGACCTGTTCTATCGCTTAACAATTTATTTAATTTTTCTCTTGTTTTAACCATATGGTCTGCATGTATTTTTATTTCTGTTGTTTGGCCAGAAAGTCCTCCACCTGCTATTAATGGTTGATGTATTAAAATTTCTGCATTAGGAGTTGCAAATCTTTTTCCTTTTTCTCCTGAAGCTAAAAGTACTGCTCCCATACTAGCTGCCATTCCAATACAAATAGTTGATACTGGGCACTTAATATAATTCATTGTATCTACTATTCCCATTCCGTCTGTAATAGAGCCTCCAGGGCTATTTATATATAAATTAATTTCTCTATCTGGATCTTCTGACTCTAAGAATAATAATTGTGCTATTACTAAGCTTGCTGATGTTTGATTTACATCTTCTCCTAAAAATATAATTCTATCTTTTAACAATCTTGAAAAGATATCATACGATCTTTCCCCTTTTGCTGTTTGTTCTATAACATATGGAACTAAACTATTTTTTTCCATAAAAAATTCCTCCTTTTTATTATTCTCATTAACTATAATTTTATGTATTATAGTTATATTATATAATAAGTTTAAAATATGTACCTGCTTATTATATATAATTTTTAAATATTTATCAACACTATATTAAGAATTTAATCTATAAATTATAAAAAGTTAGTGGTACATATATTTATATTGTAATAAATCTAGTTTCCCCTAACTTTTTTATTTCTTATTTCTTTTTAGCATTTTTTACTATAAAATCTATTGCTTTTTCTGTTTTTAAATTTTCTGATATGTAATCTTTTAATTGTACATTTTCTAAAAGTTCTTCTTCTTTTCTTCCATATTGTTTAGCCATATCTTTTATTTTTTCTGTTACTTCTTCTGGGCTTGCTTCTATTTTTTCTGCTTTGACAATAGCTTCTAAAACTAGTCTAGATTTTACTTGTCTTTCAGCTTGCTCTTTAAACTCTTCTCTTACTTCTTCTTCTGTTTTGCCCATTATTTGAAGATATTGATTAAGATTTAATCCTTGATATGACAATCTGCTTTCCATATTTTGTAACATATTATCTATTTCTAACTCTATCATTCCATTTGGAATATCTATTTTTGTGTTTTCGCATACTACCTTTATTGCTTCTTCTTCTGTCTCATATTTTGTTTTGTTTTCATTTTCTGTATCTAATTTCTCTTTTATACTATTTTTTAGTTCATCCAATGTATCAAATTCACTTACATCTTTAGCAAATTCATCATCCATTTTTGGTAATTCTTTTTTCTTTATTTCATGTAATTTAACTTTGAAAACAGCATCTTTTCCTGCTAAATCTTTTGAAAAATAGTCATCTGGGAATTTAACTTTTACATCTTTTTCGTCATCTATATTCATTCCTATTATTTGGTCTTCAAAACCAGGTATGAAAGTATTGCTTCCTATTGTTAATTCATGATTTTCTGCTTTTCCACCTTCGAATTTTACTCCATCTATTGAACCTTCAAAATCTATTGTTACAATATCGTCTTTCTCTACTGGTCTATTATCTATAGTAATTAATCTAGCATTTCTTTCTGCCATATGTCCTAATTCATGTTCAATATCTTTGTCAGATGTAGTATACTCAATTTTTTTAATTTCTATACCTTTATATTTTCCAAGTTCAACTTCTGGCTTAGTTTCTACTGTTGCTGTAAATATTAATTCTTTGCCTTTTTCCATTTGAACTATATCTATATTTGGCTTACTAACAGCTTCTACTTTATTTTCTCTTATTGCTTCATCATATATTTCTGGTACTAATTCATTAAAAGCATCTTCATAAAATATAGCTGAACCATATTGTCTTTCAACTAATTGCATTGGTGCTTTTCCTTTTCTAAATCCAG
>CAJFUM010000083.1 GCA_904420285.1 uncultured Clostridia bacterium
CTCTTTCAAAACGCCTTCATCTATTTCATAATTTATAAATAATCCTCTATATTCTTTCAACTTTTTTTTAATTCTAGTTATATTCCTCCTTATATTAAGGTTAAAATCTATATTTAAAAGTTCAGGTATTATAGAATAGTGCCATTTTATAATTCCGTATTTTTCGTCATCTTCTTCATATAACCATTTCTCGTATAGATTTTCTTCTTTTTTAGGTATATATGAAAAATACTCATCTTCTTCTGTAAATTCTTGATATCCTTCATGTACAAGCATAGTATTTACTTTTTCTCCAGTTACCGTTAAATTTGTTCCTAATAATATAGTTATAATGTATCCCATATCACTGACCTTTAAATATTCTTCTCTCTCGTCAAAAATTTCTTCTATATAATTTAATAATTTAATGTTTTCTCTTTCCATTTGTTTTCCTCCTTGATTATCTGTTTTTATTTTCAATTACAATATTGGGGTTTTCATTGCTTTGCAAAAAAGCCTCAGATAGCGGTATAGCTCTGCTATACTCACTATCTTAAAATTTGATTTCCTGTTTTTCTAAAAGTTTACCTGTTTCTATAATAAGAATAGGTGGGGTAAACAAAAGGGGCAAAGCCCCGCTCAAAAGTAAGTTTATACACAGAGTGTAGAAAATTACTGATTATTTATTACGAAGTAGATAAATAACCAATTTCGTAACTGAATTCTACTTTTCAAAGTATATATACTGTCCTTTTGCTACAATTTTGTTTGTACTCATAAAATCTATTACAGATATTTTGTTAAGTACTTTGTTACAAAAAATAGAACTAGCATTTTTTTTGCTATAATCTATGCCAATATATTTTCCTATTGCTTTTTTCTTATATTTATTTTTTTCTACAATCCCTTTTTTATTTTTTGTTTTTATTTCTTCTGGAATTATACCTTTTAAGATATTCTTAAATAAAGCAATCGTCTTTTCTGCATAAGTTTCTTCTTTCTTTTCTCCCTCTTTTTCACTTTCAAAAGGTCTTTTTTTCTTTTTCCTTTTAAAATGATAGTTTTCTGCATTGTATTTAGACTTTTCTATTATATTAGAATTAGGCATCATTTTTACTAACATATCAAATACTTCATTATCTTTTGTTATAATTACGACTGTTGATTTCTGCGACATATTTCTGTTTACTCTTTTTATTGCTTGATAGATTTCACTTGCAACTAATTGTTTTCTATATCTCTCAAAATCAGCATTATCTAATTCATAAATCTGTCCATGTTTTCCGCCATACCAGTTGATAACTTCATTACCAAATAAGTTCACATTCTCTTCAGAAAATGTTTTATTTGAAAAATACAAATATTCTAACACAACTTCCCTATCTGGCAAATATGGTGTACAAGCTATAATGACATTTTTCATTGTTTTATAATCATTATTACTTCTTAAGTTTGCAAAATAAGTGGCTTTATATCCTTTATAAAAAGTGTTTGCACTATCCATATTGTCTATTATTAGAGTTTCATTTCTGCCTAAATCGTCTGCAATTTCACAAACTATTTTATAATAATTTGTATAATTTTCCTTACCTGAAATTGTTGAATTTTCATTTATTCTTATGATATTCCAATCCTTATAATCTAAAACACTTTTATATTCCTTCACTTGAAATAATTTAGGTTTTAGTTCATAAGCTCCATTTAATCTAGCCGAAGCATCTAAAATGAAATTATTACTTAATTTCCAATATTCTACTGTTCTATCTACTGTATATAAAACATAGTTTTCAATAAGACATGTTCCATTAAAAAAATGAAATATATTTTCTATTTCTTGTATTAAACTTTTCTTGTTGTTTCCTAATCTTTCTAAAAAATCATCATTCAAATTTTCTGATACTAATTTTTTTAGTCTGTTTATTTTCTTTTTTATGACTTTCTTATCCGTTTTTGCGTTAAAGAAATGTCTTTTATTATCTATGGTAGATAATGTTTCTTCTAGTTCTTGAGTAATTTCTTTAAATAGCCCAATTAAACTTATATTTGCTAATTGACTTTCTATTCTTTTTATGTTGGGTAATGAAAACGTTTTTATATCTGCTAATGAAAACCACTCATCAAGAATTAGCAAATTCCTTCCTTTTTGAAATTCTTTTATTATGCTTTTATCTTTTGCCAAAATTTCATAAAATCTTTGCGTTATTGCAATTATAGGATATATCTTTAATTTTAACTTTATATCTCTACTACTTTCTACTGTATCTTGATTTATTGCAAAAGCTATTTCTTGTCCAAATGCTTCATTTATTTCTTTTACCATTTCCTGTCCACTTCTTTTAGTTTTTGCAACATATATTGAGCCTTTTTGATTAGGATAGGTATATTTATCTATTAAAGCTACTAAAACATCGTATGTCTTTCCCAATCCACATTCGCGTGGCTCAACTTTAAATCTATCTTTATTAAAATATATAAACTTGTTGTCTATTATATCAAATTCGTTTTGTCCGTTTATTATATCTTGAATAAAACTCCTTCTATACATTTTTAATTGTGCTATGTCGCAATTTTTTATATCATATTCTTTTTGTCTATCTAAATATTCTACTGCATTTACTACATATTCTATTTTCTTCATCTGTTTCACCTCTTTCTGCTATAAAAATCATCTTTCTAGTATGAAAGGCTTATTTGTATTTTTTAATTTTTGCTTTACTCATTTTCCATACTAAATTTTTTATTTTTTCTTTTTTATTGCAAAAAGGACTTATTTGTGATAATATTTAGATGCTAAACTAAACAAAATACAAATAAGTCCTTTTTGTATTTCTTATGAATGAGCTTAAAAAAAGCTCATTTTTTATTTTTAGGTTTATCTACCCCAATATTCCCACTCTCTTGAGTACTCTTTTAAAACACTTAAATTTAAACTACAACTAGCAACTGATATTGAATTTTCGCCATCGTCACTTAACTCATAAATTGTCCATATTTCATCTATTATTCCTAGTTCTTCTAAAACTTGTGTTCCTGTTTTATAGCCCGTTACATCATTTCCAGATACATAATCATTGCATACTGTTGCTAACCCAACTTCATAATCATAGCTTCTGTCTAAAACAGTTAAAGTTGCAATATATTCTCCTGTTTCTTCTTCTACAACATTAATAGCTATTGCATCTTCTTGATTATAATGACCTACTGAAAAACAACATTTTTCAGTTTCTCCAAATTTAAAAGTTTTCATACTAATTCCTCCATTTCTATTTTCTTCTTTTTTGAAGCCAATTTTTTAAGGCATTTTCTTCAACTATATATTTTCTGCCTAGTAAAATGGCTGGAAAATCTTCTCTTGCGAAGATATCATATGCTCTGTTTCTTCCAATTTTCAAAATGTCTTTTACATCTTCTACTGTTAGAGTTTTTATTTCTTCCATTTTTGACCGCCTCCTTTATTTTTCTACTATTAGTATAATAACAAATTAACAATTATTTGTCAATACTATTAGTATATTTTTTTTATTTTTTTATTGACTTTATACTGTTGGTATGGTAAACTATGTTTATAGAAAGGATGTGAACATTATAAAAATGGAAGATGATATAAAAAAAATAATTGGAGAAAGAATTAAAGAAAACAGATTAATATTAGGTTTAACCCAAGAACAATTAGCAAAAAAATTAGGTGTATCAACTGGAATTATAACAGCCTATGAAAGAGGATTAAAAACACCATCAGATGAATTAAAAAGTAAAATATGTGATTTATTTAATATATCCTTTAATGATTTAATGGGATATCCTACATATAAATATTTAGCTGATGAACTTAATATACACCTTCCCAAATTAAATTTATCTAAAGACGAATATCATTATATATACAATAAACTTTACAATTTTTATTGTAAAAATGGTTCTTTAAAAGTATTTAAAAGCAAGGATTATGTTCATAAGGAAAATATAAATAATAAGAAGATTGAAGCATTTTTAGGTGGTGCTTCACAAACTCTAAGCGATAAAACTTATGATTGGAATTCTATTTTATATCATATTTTTAAGAGAGACCGAAGAAAATATCTTCAAGAAAATCCAAATGAAACAATAAATGAAACATTTCTTCGTGATAAATATAGTTCTACATTTAAAAAAGCATTTGAATTACTAGATGAAGATAAAATACTTCACAAATATGATATACCTATATTTTCCGCCAACCAATATTCAAAACATGATAATATATGCTTACTTGATAATATCAGCCTATTCATTATTGATTATCTACATGCGGAGTTTAAAACACAGACATTTGGTCTTTTAATTACTAATGAAAGTATGTTAGATAGATATAGAAAAAGTGATTTAGTATTATTTGATAAATGTACTGAATATACAAATAATGAAGATTATTTAATTACATTAGATAATAAGTTATTACTAACTAAAATTCAAGATACTACTGGTGGAATAATTATTACAGTTGAAAATGGTTTACCTAGACTTCTACCAAAAATAGAAATGAAAAGATTAGGATTTAAAGTAGTTGGAAAACCATTTGAAATTAAAATAAATTACGAAAGAATATACAAAAAATAAATGGTAATGTAGTCGTCGCTAAACAAATCTACATTACCTCCACATAACAAAACACTTTCAAGAAAGCATTTGTTAGCTATTATTATTTTAACAAAAATTGTTCAAAAAAGCAAGAAATAGCCAAAACTTTCTTGAAGTATTAATGAAAAAATTAAATATTTTAAGGAGGTTTTTTATTATGGCTGGAAGACCAAGAAAAAGTGAGAAAACAAAAAGTAGAGGAAGAAAAGGAACAGGAACAATAACACACAAAACGCAAAAAGTAGATAGAAAAGAACATAGATTATCTAAGATGTGCAAAATATGTAGTGAATGTAAAGATAGGAGTATTTGTAATAATAGAATAGGTACAAAAAAATGTAAAAAGTGTTTAGAATGTACTGGAAAAGACTGTGATAGATTTTATGTATATACATTTCATACGGCTTTATCTCCACAAATACATAATGGTAATAGAAACTATTTAGGGAGATATGAAACTAAAAAAGAGGCTCAATTTAGTATTGATAAAGCTAAAAATGGAGGTTTTATTGAAAAGTCTAATATTACATTGTTCCAAGTATTAGAAAAGAAAAACAAAATGCGATTAGAGGCTAACAAAATCAATTCTAATACTTATGATAGGAATAAAACTTTAAGAAACAAAATGGTTAATTATGGTTTGGCAAACAAACCAATCCAAAAAATAACCACAACAGAAATTCAAAATTACCTAAATAGTTTAAAAGATACTTATTCTCAATCAGAAATTGATAAACACACTAACGAAATTAATTCAGGTTTTAGATATGGGATAAAATATGGCTTAATTAGTGAAAATCCTTGCGACAACGTTGAAAAAGTAAAAAGCACTTTATCTGTAAAAATCGCAAGACCTTTTGAAATAGACGAACAAAATCTATTAATGGACTTTATCAACTCACACGATAAATTAACAGATATTAGGTCAAGAATGGATAGTATTACATTTAGAAATATTGTAAAACTTGCTTTTTTCACAGGACAACGAATTGGAGAATTACTTGCTTTACAAACTGGTTTTGATAAAAAACATTACACTAGTGATATTAATTTTGAAAAAGAAGTTTTTATTATTTCAAAAACAATAACCAGAGAA
>CAJFUM010000084.1 GCA_904420285.1 uncultured Clostridia bacterium
GAAAAAAATATTTGCATTCTGATTATTAAAAGAGCCTTCGTTCTAATGAAAGCTCTTTTATTTTGTTAAAAACCATTATCTAGTAACTGTTCGTTAGTTCTTGTATAATTACTTGCAAGATAAGTAAAAAAATGGTATTATAATTATGGTATTTTATATAATGGAGGAATGGAATTTTGGAAAGAAAAAAAGTTCTTACAACTATATTAGTAGTACTTATTTTACTACTTTTAGTAGGTTTTATATATTGGAGAAATGTAAATAAAGTTTCTGAAAAAGATGATAAAAATATAGAAATTGTTACATCTTTTTATCCGATGTATGTAATAGCAGAAAATATTACTGAGGGAGCTAATAATATAGAGTTAGTAAATATGGCAGATGTAAATGTTGGGTGCTTACATGATTATACATTAACAACAAGTGATATGAAAAAGATTGAATCTGCAGATATATTTGTTATAAATGGCTTGGGAATGGAGAGCTTTTTAGATAAAGTAATTGAAGCAAGAAACGATTTGGAAATAGTTGATTCTAGTAGAAACATAAACAATGTTATAGTAGATGAAAATATAAATAATCCTCATATTTGGACAGATTTAAACAATTATATTTTACAAATTGAAAATATATCAAATGCTTTACAAGAATATGATTTGAATAATGCAGAGATTTATAAAGAAAATACGAGTAAATATATTGAAAAAATTAAATCTTTACAAAAGGAATATAATGAAAAATTGCAGGATTTGAATAATAAAAAAGCAATTTGTCTAAATGAAGCTTTTGAGTATTTAGGACAAGATTTGGGAATAAATATGACTTCTATTAGAACAGATCATGAAGAAAGTTCAATGTCTGCAGAAATGCTAAAGAATTTAATAGATAAAGCAAATAATGAAGAGATTAATATGATAATAATAGATAAAAATGATAATAAATCAAATGCTGAGACAATTGCAAATGAAACTGGGGCAAAGATTTATGAATTAAATTCTGGACTAACTGGAAATTTAGAGAAGGATGCATTTGTTAATCAAATGAAAGAGAATTATGATATTTTATTGAATAACTAATTGGATTTATCTTTATTTTAAATGTATGCTTTAAAAAGGATGTGATTAAAGATGGAAAAGGCTTGTGGATTGCATTGTACTAAAATAAATAATATTGGAGTTAAAATAGGAAATGATGTAATATTAAAAGATGTAAGTATACATATTCATTGTGGTGAACTTTCTGTTATAATAGGAAGAAATGGGGCAGGTAAAACAACTTTGCTAAAAGCTATTTTAGGTGAAATAGATCATACAGGAGATATTGTTTTTACAGATCAAAAAGATAATATTACTAAAAAAATAAAAATTGGGTATGTTCCTCAAAGTATTAATATAGAAAGACATATGCCTACATCTGTATATGATTTATTTGCTTCTTCAATTTCGAATATTCCTGTATTTTTGAAGAAAGATAATAAATTATATAAAGAAATAAAAGAACATTTAAAAATATTTGGTGCAGATGATTTAATAGATAAAAGTATTGGGGATTTGTCTGGAGGAGAGTTACAACGTGTTCTTATTGCTATAGCCACAAAGCCAACTCCAAATTTATTGATTTTAGATGAGCCTGTTTCTGGAATGGATAGAAATGGTATAAAAGATTTTTATAGTATAATTAATAAATTGAAGACAGAATATGATATGTCTATAATATTAGTATCACATGATTTAGATTTAGCAAGAAAATATGCTGATAAAGTAATATTATTAGATAAAGAAGTTATAAAAGAGGGAACACCAGATGATGTTTTTAAAAGCTTAGAATTTAAAAATAGGTTTGGGGAATTAAATTAGTTTTAAATTTATATAAGAAAATGGTGAAAAAATGGGAGTAATTGATAGTATTTTAGAAATAATATTACCTTTTGAATTTATGAATTATGAATTTATGAAAAATGCTTTAATAGCTTTAGTTTTAATTGCACCAATATTTGCAATACTAGGTACAATGATAGTAAATAATAAAATGGCATTTTTTTCAGATGCTTTAGGGCATTCTGCTTTAACAGGTATTGCATTAGGAAGCTTAATTGGAATAACCAATATGAATATTGGTATGATTATTTTTGCTATAGGTTTTGCACTTTTATTAAATCATGTAAAAAATAAAACTACATATGGGGCAGATACAATAATTAGTGTTTTTTCTTCTATAGCAATAGCCTTAGGACTTGCTATTTTAGCTCAAACTGGAAACTTTAATCAATATTCTAGTTATCTTGTTGGAGACATATTAAGTATAAGTGATTTGGAAATTTTATATGTATTTATAATAGCCATTGTGGTTATTGTATTTTGGTATTTTAGTTTTAATAAATTAAATTTAATAAGCATTAATACTACTTTAGCAAAAAGTAGAGGGATAAAAACTAGAAAAATAGATAATATTTTTTCAATATTAATAGCTATAGTAGTAATGATTTCTATAAGATGGATAGGTATTCTTTTAATTAATTCTTTATTAATTTTACCAGCAGCATCAAGCAGAAATATTGCAAAAAATATGAGATGGTATCATTTATATGCTGTAATATTTTCGCTATTTTCTGGAATAGCAGGATTAATTACATCATACTACTTTAATATACCTACAGGACCAATGATTGTTATTATATCTGGAGTAATTTACTTTATTACTTTAGTAGTAAAAGGTAAGATAAAAGGAAAATAAAAGAGATGGGAGAAAGGTTATGAAGTTTGGATTATCAGATAGATCATATCAAAAAATAAGAGAAGTTGTAAATGAATATTCTGATTATGAATTTATAGTATTTGGTTCTAGAGCGAGAGGTGATTATAAAAATGGTTCTGATTTGGACTTGGCAGTTAAAGGGGAAATAAGTGATGAGATATATTATAAAATACTGAATTCATTTGATTTATTAGATATTCCATATATGATTGATATAGTCTTTATAAATAAGATAACAAAACAAGAATTATTAGATGCAATAAAAAGAGATGGAATTAAATTTGAATAAGAGAAGGTGAAATTATGAATAGATTTAAAGAAAGATTAGCTGAATATAAAAAAGCATTAAGACGTTAAGGAGGAGAATTATGAATAAAAAAAGGATTTTAACTGGAGATAGACCTACAGGAAGATTACATATAGGCCATTACTTTGGTTCATTAAAAACAAGAGTGGAAATGCAAAATTCGGGAAAATATGATCCATATATATTAATTGCAGATGTGCAAGCATTAACAGATAATTTTAATAATCCAGAAAAAGTTAGAAAAAATGTAAGAGAGGTTATGTTAGATTATTTATCAGTTGGTATAGATCCTAATAAAACCACAATATATATACAATCTTTAATACCAGAAGTTGCAGAACTTACAGTATTTTATTCTAATTTAGTTACTATTGCAAGATTAGAAAGAAATCCAACTGTAAAAACAGAGATTGCACAGAAAAGAGAACTATTTGGAGAGAGTGTAACATATGGCTTTTTGGGATATCCAGTAAGCCAAGCTGCTGATATTACAGCCTTTGAAGGAGAATTGGTTCCTGTTGGAGAAGATCAGCTTCCGTTAATAGAACAATGTAGAGAAATTGTAAGAAAATTTAATAATATTTATGGAGAAGTTTTAATAGAACCAGAAGCGGTTTTATCATCTTCAAAAAGAATTAAAGGACTTGACGGAAATGAAAAAATGGGAAAATCTTTAGGGAATGCTATATATCTTTCTGATAGTCCAGAAGAAATTACTAAAAAAGTAATGGGAGCAGTTACAGATCCAAATAGGATAAGAAAAGATGACAAAGGAAATCCAGATATATGTATGGTTGCATATTATCATAATTTATTTACTAAAAAGGAAGATTATGAAAAAGTATGTGAAGAATGTAAAGCTGGAAAAAGAGGTTGTGTTGCATGTAAAAAAGAGCTTGCAAAAAATATAATTGACTTTTTACAACCAATTAGAGAAAAAAGAAAATATTATGAAGAAAGACCAGAACTTGTTGACGAATTGTTGATAAAAGGTACTGAAAAAGCTAGAAAAACTGCAAAAGAAACAATGAAAAAAATAAAAAGAGCAATGAAATTAGACTACTTTGAAGAATAAAATGAATAGAAATGGAGAAGAAAGAATGTTTACAGATTATGTGAAAATAATTGCAAAAGCAGGAAATGGTGGAAATGGAGCCATTTCTTTTAGAAGAGAAAAATACGTGGCTGCTGGTGGACCAGATGGTGGAGATGGTGGAAAAGGAGGAGACATATATTTTGAAGTTGATCCTGATAGCAATACACTTATAGATTTTCGTTATAATAAAAAATTTAAAGCAGAGAATGGAAAAAATGGAGAAGGAAGCCATAGATATGGTAAAAGTGGCGATGATTTATATATTAAAGTACCAATAGGAACAATAATTAGAGATGCAAAAACAAATAAAGTAATTGCGGATCTATCAAAACCAGGACAAAAAGAACTTGTATTAGCCGGAGGAAGAGGTGGAAAGGGAAATTCACATTTTGCTACATCTACAAGACAAGCTCCAAGATTTGCACAAGATGGGGAGCAAGGAGAAGAAAAAGAATTAATTTTGGAATTAAAACTTTTAGCTGATGTGGGATTAATAGGTTTCCCAAATGTAGGAAAATCTACTTTTTTGTCAATGACTACATCTGCAAAACCTAAAATTGCTGATTATCATTTTACTACTTTAGAACCAAATTTAGGAGTAATAAAATCTGAATATGGAGATAGTTTTGTAATTGCTGATATACCAGGAATTATAGAAGGTGCAAGTGAGGGAACAGGATTAGGTTTACAATTTTTACGCCATATAGAAAGAACTAGACTATTATTACATGTAATAGATGTATCTGGCTCAGAAGGAAGAGATCCTGTAGATGATTTTTATAAAATAAATACTGAACTTAAAAAATATAGTGAGAAATTAAGTAGAAGAAAACAAATAATAGTGGCAAATAAAATTGATGTTATGCAAGATGAGAGCTTATATAATAGACTTGCAAAAGTAGCTAAAGATAATAAAATGGATATATTTAAAATATCTGCAGCTACTGGAGATGGAATTAATGATTTAATTAATTATGTATCTAAAATATTAAAAACCTTACCAAAAGAAGAATTAATAGATATAGAAGATTCAAAAATATATACTTTAAAAGATGAAGATGATTATACTATTTATAAAGAAGATGGAAAGTTTGTTATAAAAGGTGAAGCAGTAGAAAAAGTTATGAGAAGAGTAAATATTTCAGATAATGAATCACTATATTATTTCCAAAAGAGTTTAGATAGATTAGGAGTTAATCAAAAATTAAAAGAAATGGGAATTAAAGATGGAGATATAGTAAAAATAAATGATTATGAATTAGAGTGGGAAGATTAAAAGAAATTTTCAAAAAAACAAAAATTTGTTTGACATTTTTTTGTTTGTATGTTACTATAGTGTAAAATGATGAAAAGGGGGAGCAAAATGGGGAAAAGAAAAGCAGGAGATAAAAATGATTTAACAATTAGGCAAAAACAAATATTAAGATATATACTAAAACAATTAGACAAAAATGGATACTCTCCATCAGTTAGAGAGATAGGTAGAGCAGTAGGCCTAAGCTCAACAGCTACAGTACATACATATTTAAAACAATTAGAAAAGATGGGATATATATCAAAAGAAACTCAAAAAGGAAGAACTTTAAGAGTTATAAAAGAAGATTTAAATTTATATATACCAAGAAAGAAAAAAGAACCAGCAAAAGCCTTTTATAATAAAAAAGAAATGGTAGATGTTCCTGTTGTAGGAAAAATTACTGCAGGTGCTCCAATTCTCGCAGTTGAAAATATTACAGATACATACCCTATACCTTTAGATTTTGTGGGAAATAGCCAAAGTTTTATGCTTGTTGTTAGTGGAGAAAGCATGATAGAGGCTGGAATATTAGATGGAGATTATATATTGGTAAGAAGACAAAATGTAGCAGAAAATGGAGAAATAATTGTAGCTTTAATTGATGACGAAGCAACAGTAAAAACCTTTTATAAAGAGAAAGATCACATAAGACTTCAACCAGAAAATAGTACAATGGATCCAATTATTGTTCCAGATTGTAAGATTTTAGGTAAAGTTATAGGCGTATTTAGAAAAATGTAAATAATAAGAGAGGAATTTTAATATGAGTTATGAAGATTTTTGGTTTGTTGATACTAGAGATCAACCAAGAAACTTAAGAAGATATTTCCTTTGGTTTATATTATTATTTGCATTTGTAACAGTTGGAAGTATTTTGGCAGTAAAAACAATGTACAATGAAATAGAAGTATTAGGTATTCAAAGTTCAGATATAGAAATAACTGTTTCAGAAGCAAAGGCAACAAATGTAAATGGATATATAAAAGGAGAAATAAATAACAAATCGGAAAATGATATAAATGGAAAGTATTTATGTTTTGTTTTACTTAATTCTAAAAATGAAATAGTAGGAACAGAATTTTTAAGTATAGGAGAACTTTCTCCATCACAATTAAAAACATATGAATTAAAATTCAAAGCAAATAATGTTGAAGGATTTTATGTTGCTGTTACAGATAAAACGTTATGATCTTAGAGAATTAAATGGAAAATTAAATAAAAAATGTATAATTAAACTACCTTTTAATATAATATAAATATTAGAGGTAGTTTTATTTTTACATAATATACTTTAACTAAAATAGTACAAATTTACAAAAAAGGTTTGCTATTTTGTTATAAATGTAATATAATTGTAACATAATTGTAACAAAAATGAAATATTACTAAAGTTTAGAAAGGAAAGATTGTGAGATGTTTAAGTGGGGACAAGACATTGGTATAGATTTAGGAACTGCTACAGTTATAGCATATGTAAAAGGAAAGGGAATAGTACTAAGAGAACCATCTGTTGTAGCTGTAGATAATAATACTGGAGAAGTACTTGCTGTTGGAAAAGAAGCAAGAAGAATGTTAGGAAGAACTCCTGGTAATATTGTTGCAACTAGACCATTAAGAGATGGTGTAATTTCAAATTATACAGTAACAGAAAAAATGCTAAAATATTTTATAAATAAAATATGTGGCAAATTTATATTTTCTCCACGAATAATGATATGTATTCCTTCACAAGTAACTGAAGTAGAGAAAAAAGCAGTTATAGATGCTGCATCACAAGCTGGAGCAAGAAAAGTATTTCTAATTGAAGAACCTATCGCAGCAGCAATAGGCGCTGGAATTGATATTTCTAAACCATGTGGAAATATGGTTGTAGATATAGGTGGAGGAACAACAGATATTGCTGTTATTTCACTTGGAGGATCAGTAGTAAGCGATTCTTTGAAAGTGGCTGGAGATAAATTTGATGAAGCTATAGTGAAGTATATTAAAAGAAAACATAATATAATGATTGGAGAAAGAACAGCAGAAGATTTAAAAATTAATATTGGATGTGTTTATCCTAAAATACAAGATACAGAAATGGAAATTAGAGGAAGAGACTTAATTACAGGTTTACCTAAGAATTTAAAAATACGATCTAGTGAGATGTTGGAAGCACTTATAGAACCAGCAATGATGATTGTAGATGCTGTTCATTCTGTATTAGAAAAAACACCTCCAGAATTAGCTGCAGATATAAGTGATAGAGGAATATACATGACTGGTGGAGGTTGCTTAATTGATGGATTAGATAAATTACTACAAGCTAAAACTGGAATTAATGTAATGATTGCACAAGAAGCAGTGTCTTGTGTTGCTCTAGGTACTGGAAAAGCTTTGGATAATTTGGATAAAATAGATGGAAAAAGATAAAACTATAAAATTATGAGTTATAAAAAATTATAATTCATAATTTTTTTTATATTAGTTTGACTTTAATGTATATAAATGATATTATGTAAATATGTATAATATAAAATAATTTATAGAAAGGAGATTGGTTTGAGTTTATAACTATAAATTTAAACATGAAAAGGAGGGCTATTGATGTTTGGCAAGAAGCGGAGAATAAGAGGGAAAAGTGTTACAGATTTTCTGAAAGATGGTGTCCAAATCATAAATAGTAAGGGGAAAAAGGGATTGATGTATAAAGTCCCAAGAAGTAAAGAACTGTTTTCATGGTTGATATCAGGGAGTCTGGTATATACTAATCACAATGTGGAATTGGAAAAAGGAGATGAGGTATATTTTCTGAGAAAAGATGAAGAAGGATATAAATTCATTCATCTATTAATTACTTTTCCAGAAGAGAATAGATGTATAGCGATTCTGGAAGAAAAAATAAACGATTATAAGCAAAATTCTCTTCCTGAAAAATATGCAAGTTTTTTGGAAGATTATAAATCATTTGTGGAAGCTAAATATTAAGCCCGTTGTTTCCCCTAACCATAATAAGGTTGGGGGAAGTTTATAATTGACATTTTATTACAAATATGATATTATGTAAATATGCTTTAAAAATTACTGAATTAGCACAACGAATGCAGTGCTAAAGAAAGGAGAAATGCTTTTTTAGAATTATTTTTATGTAGTATACAAAGAAAAAGTATTGGAGGACTAAAATTATGTTTAGGACGGAAAAAAATCGGGAATACCAAAGACTTTTAGATGTAATAGAACAATTGTCTGAGGAGAAGTCTAAAGTGGGCTTGGTATTGGACAGTTCATTAGCAGATGTGATGTTTTTCCGGGATGATATAGATAAAATCCTGGAGAAAAACTATAAGGTTATTCTTTTGGATATGACAGTAGAAGAGCTTCAAAGCATGAAGTCAGCTAAATTGGACTTGTGTGGTAGAAATGCTAAGTATTTGTTAAAACAAGCTGCTATAAAAGCAGATAATTTTACAATTATTCCTACTAATAATCAATTTATTCCTGAACCCAAAAGCAAATTTTTGAGTGGAACCGACCAGGAAGTAATAGAATACTGTAGGAACCATAAAAAAAATGTTGTACTTGTTACTTGCAAAACACGACAAGCAATAGATGCTCGAAGCTTTGGAATTAGGACATTTTTTCTCCAAAAGAATATAGGAGATGTTCCTGTTACTTTATATGGTACAAAAAAAACCGCTCAAGGCTTGCTGTTTTGGATAGATTCATCTGAAAGCGGTAAATATGTAAGGGTAATCTCTAAAGGACTTACTTATACAGATGGAGAAGTTTTTCTTAATATAGGAGATCATGTCCTAATAGCAAAAAAGCATCATGAAGGTATTTCTTTTAAGCATCTGCGAATAGTAGAGCTTCAAGAAAAGGCCAATGCAGAAAATGTCTTTTCTACATTCATTGAGAATGGAAAAGACCTAAGTACATATCCTTTGTTTTATAGGGATTTTTTGAGGGGGGTAATGGAAACATCTAAATAAAGCATTTCTTGGTAAAGCTAATTATGCTAAATGCATAGTTGGCTTTACTTTTTTATGTAATAGGAAATTTCTCCGAAATTACTATTACATAAAAAGGTAAAATGTACATATAACGGAGCCACTTTTCTTACAATAAGTTTGACCAATTAGTATAGAAAATTTAACTTAATATATCTTGCATAAATAGAAAAAAAATTATATAATTAAGATGAGTTTTTGTATATAAGGTGAAGTAGATGAATAAAACTAAAAGAAAAATTTTTGAAATTTCTATGAAATTATTTGCAGATAAAGGATATGATGCAACCAGTATAGAAGAAATTACTGCTACTGTAGGTGTTGCAAAAGGAACATTATATTATCATTTTTCTAGCAAAGAGGAAATATTTAATTTCCTTGTAGATGAAGGAATGAAATTATTAAAAAATAGTATTAGTATTAAAACAGATAAAATGACTAATTCCTTAGATAGACTTCGAGCAATAGTATTAATACAAATTAAAATATTATTTAAATATGAAAACTTTATGACAATTATATTAAGCCAAATTTGGGGAAATGACGAAAGAAGCAAATTATGTAAAAGATATGTATTTGAATATATACAAATGATAGAAAAAATAGTCAAAGAGGGGATAAAAAAGGGTGAAATTCTTAATAAAGATCCAGATGTTATAGCTTCAGGTATATTTGGTTTTACTTGCTCTAGCTTTATTTATAAAATGAAACATGAAGAAGTGAATGTACAAGAATTATTTAATGAAGTTGATAATATATTTATAAAAAAATTACATCCTTAGATAAAAAATGAAATTTATTTAATAATAGGAGTGAGAATATGAGAATATTAAAAGATTTTAAAATACCAAACTTTAAATTTCCAAAATTTCATATGAAAGAATTGTCTGAAATTGATGAAATGAAGATTGATTATGAGCAAGTAAAAAAAGCAGAAGAATTGCAAAAAAAGAAAAAAACAAGAAAAAATTATGAAGGAACATCTTATAATACAATAAAAGAGATCTTTGTAAATTCTTCAAAAGAGTATGCTGATAGAACTTTTTTATTAGAAAAATTTAATCCAAAAGAAAATTGGACAGAAATTACATATAATCAATTTAAAAATGAAGTTATAAGTTTTGGAACAGCTTTAATTAGAAAACTAAATTTAAAAGATAATAGAATAGTTATTATTGGAGAAAATACTTATCATTGGTATTTATCATATATGACTTTACTTTGTGGAGCTGGAATTGCTGTACCAGTTGATAAAGAACTACCTGAAAATGAAATAGAAAATGTAATAAAAAGAGCAAAAGCTTCTGCAGTTATTTTTTCTACAAAGAAAGCTGATGTAATAAAAAAAGTTGCTGAAAATTTACCAGATGTAAAATATTTTATACAAATGAATTCTGACCAAGAGATAGAAGGAAAATTTGTTGGACTAGATTATTTAATAGAAGAAGGAAAGCTTTTAGTTAATTCTGGAGATAATAGTTTTATGGGGATAGAAATAGACCCAGAAGAATTTAAAGTATTAATATTTACATCTGGAACTACTTCTAATGCTAAAGGCGTAATGTTGAGTAATAGAAATTTGGCTCAAAATGTAAATGCTGCTACTGCATATGTAAAATTAACACCAGATGATAGGCTTATGTCAATTTTACCACTTCATCATACTTACGAATCTTCTATAGGATTTTTATTACCATTTGCAATTGGGTGTTCAGTAAGTGTTTGCCAAGGATTAAAGCATATTGTTCCAGATTTACAAGAAACAAAACCAACTGCATTATTAACAGTACCGTTATTAGTTGAAAACTTATATAGAAAAATTAATGCTAATATTAAAAAGAGTAAAAAAGATGGATTAGTTAATTCAATGATTCACTTAACTAATGCATTAAAAACAGTTGGAGTAGATATTAAGAGAAAAGTATTTAATGAAATATATGAAAATTTAGGTGGTAGACTAAGAATAATAGTATCTGCAGCAGCACCTATTGATGCAAAAATAGGAAAATGGGTAGAAGATATAGGAATTTTATTCTTACAAGGTTATGGATTAACAGAGACAGCACCAATAGCTGCATTAACACCGGATTTTGAGCCTAAAGTTGGATCTGCAGGAAAAGCAGTTGTTGGGGCAAAGTTAAGAATTGATAATCCTAATGAAAATGGAGAAGGAGAAATTCTTATATCTAGCAAAACATTAATGATAGGATATTACGAAGACGAAGAGGCTACAAAAGACGCAATATTTGAAGAAAATGGAGAAAGGTGGTTCCATTCTGGAGATGTTGGATATTTAGATAATGATGGATTTTTGTATATTACAGGTAGAAGTAAAAATGTTATTGTAACTCAAAATGGAAAAAATATTTATCCAGAAGAAATAGAATTGCTTTTATCAAAACATAATGAAATTAAAGAATGTATGGTATATGGAAAAGAAGTAAAAGGAGAAAAGGAATTAATTATTACTGCTAGAGTAATTCCTAATTATGAAGAAATAGAAGAAAAATACGGAAAAGACTTAGATGAAGATGCAGTATATAAGATTATATGGGATAAAATAAAAGAAGTTAATAAACAATTAACTTCATATAAAGCAATAAAAAAATTAGAAATTAAACATGATGAATTTGTAAAAACAACCACAATGAAAATAAAAAGATTTGAAGAATTAAAAAAACAAAACTAATAGTTTAATAATAAATTATTAATCGAGAAGACTAAATATAAGGTATTAGATATTTTTACAAAAATCAAAAAATTGAATTTAATTATTAAACAAAATATAAAATAGTAAGTTTTTGGTAAATTAGAAATCCGTAAGAAAAAAAGACAAATAATTACAAAAAAACTCTTGACTTAAGTGATAACTTGTAATAGAATTATAATGAAATGAGAATGTTAAGAGTATTATAGAATAGAGTAAACCTTACGGAAATACAGGTTACGTAGGATAAAGGAGGTAGTGTTTACAATGTCTAGATCTGGCATAGTAAACGTGAGAATGGTAATCACGGAAGAAAAGATTTTATCAAATATTGATAAAGTACAAAAATTAATTAATCCAAA
>CAJFUM010000085.1 GCA_904420285.1 uncultured Clostridia bacterium
TGACGAAGGAAATAGTATATGGATACCAGGAGGATTTAATGTAGCGGAAGATTCAGCAACAAAAGAAGATGAAGGAATAGTAATAGAAGATAGTAAAGGAAACCAATTTGTATGGGTGCCAGTAAAAGATTATACAACAATGTATACAGAAGGAACGAAGACATTGTTGGGAGTAACAACACAAACAACAGTGTATAGTAAATTAAGAGTAAGAAGTGGAGATAGTTATACAATAACAACACCAGGAAATAATCCATCAGGAATAAGAGAGCCAGATGTGCTTTCTCAATATGATACAAGTTCAAGTTATTATAGTATACTAGGAGCAAGTAGTACAAAAGATATGGCAGATAAAATGGTAGAAGAGTATAAAGCAACATATGAAAGTATAAAGAAATATAAAGGATTTTATATAGGAAGATATGAATTAACAGGAAGTATAACAAGCCCAACTGTACAAAAAAATAAGACAGTAGTAACAGATCAAAATTGGTATAATTTAAAGAAAGCATGTACAGATATAGTAAAAACAAGTTATGCCCAAAGTACAATGATATATGGAAACCAGTGGGATGAAGTAATGAGTTGGTTAAAGACAACAGAATTTGGAAGTGATTCAAGCAAAGTAGATAGTGATTCAAGTAGTTGGGGAAATTATAGTACTAGTACAGGGGCAGCAGCAACAGGAAGTGGAACAAAAAGAACATCAGGATATAATGAAGCATGGCAAGCAAATAATATATATGATTTAGCAGGAAATTATACGGAATGGACTCAAGGGGCGAACGGCATCCGCGTCCGAGTTCATCGTGGGGGTCGCTGCTACGACGATGGTTCTAGCTATCCGGCTTCAGACCGCAACAACCACGTTCCTAACTATAGCGGCGGTGGCTATTCTTCCCGCCCAGCTTTATATATAAAGTAGGTCTGAACGCTGAAGAAGGGATAAATCGACATAAAGAATAGACATAACAAATATTTTTGAAAATTCAGAAAGAAAAAGTCTAGCGTACTGCGTTCGCTAGACAGGGGAGGAAAATTTGGAAACACAAACCGAAGGATTTGTGAATTACAAATTTTCCTCCCCAAACAAAGGAGTATGGTGCCATTACTAAGTTACAGGAGATTAGAATTGCTGTACGCTGCAGTAAAAATTACGTAGCTCTATAATTCAAACTAAACATAACCTCAAACTGAAATTCTTATAATATAGGATTACATCAGTTTGAGGTTTTATTTAGTTGTTTTTATTTTATCATAATCAATTACTAAAAACTAATAATCTCATTATATGTATCAATAGCAAATTTATCTGTCATACCAGATATGTACAAAATAATTGAAAAATAAAAGTCTTTAGGATTTTCAATATTAAATAAAACATTATTTTTTAGTTTGTTTCTATCTCCTGTAATAGAAAAATTATTAAACCAATCCATAAATCCATTTATTAAATTTGGATAGAATTTTTTCATATTATGAAGGCTATTAAAAGTATTTTTATAATCAAAACAATTCTTTAAAGTATTATAAATTGTATTAATAACAATAGAAAAATACTCATTAGAAGGCTTTAATATATCTGAAAGATATATGTATTCATAATTAAACTTTTTAATTTTATTCATAAGTTCCAAAGATTCTTCAGAAAAACACAATCCTTTTTCTGGTGTGGAATTATTACATAAATCATATATTAACTTATTTATAATTACTGTATTATTAATTGTACCAGAATAATTACCTAATATATCATATAGCTTATCTAAATGTTCATCCAATATTCCCAAAGTAATAGCATCTTCTATATCTCTACCAATATATGAAATCTTATCAGATATTTTAACAACACAAGCTTCCCAAGTATATGGTGCAAATTGATTAGGAAAAGTATAATCTTTTAAATCTATAAAATCTTCTCTAGGTTTTATTGAATTTTCATCTATTTCTCCACAATGAGAAATTATTCCATCTCGGACTCCATATGTTAAATCTAAATTTTGCTTATATCCTTCGTAATCCTCTAATAACTCTATATTATCAACAAAATATAGGCCATTTTTTTCATGCCAAAATGAAGTTCCTACATCTCTTTTACTTATTTCATCTAAAATTTTTTCTCCTTTATGGCCAAAAGGGCTATGTCCTAAATCATGCGAAGTAGCAATTGCTTTAGTAAGTTCATTATTTAAACCTAAATAATGAGCAATAGTATAGCTTATAGATTCTACATGATTTACATGTTCTATTCTAGTACAAATATGATCATTCTGAGGAGAATAAAAAACTTGTGTTTTATGTTTTAATCTTCTATAAGCATTACTATGAATAACTCTAGTATAATCTCTTTCAAAATCAGAACGAATATCATTATTTCTGGAATATAAAGGTTTTTGCCTAGAGATTATATTATTCCATTTATAATTTTTTTCATTAGCTGCAACAGAGCTAAAACTATTTTTCATAACATCACTCCATTATACATTTTTATCATATTAATTATTATAAATTATATATATAAAATTAGTCAAATTATAGCTTTCAAAAAAAGCGAACAAATTTTTGAAAAAAGTATTGACAAAATTAAAAATACGGTATAAAATAATACAAACAAAAGTTCAGAATAAAAATTAAAGGTTGGGGGTATTTATTATGAGAAAAGTTAATGAAAGCATTTTAAAATCAGTTAAAATATTTGGAGTAAACTATAAATTAAGTATTATATATAAACGTGTAAAAAGTCCAAAACTTGCTATAAAAGATAAAGAAATAGAAATAAATCTTCCAACAAAATATAAAAAAATGGAAAAAGATATAATTATAGAAATGCTATTAGAAAAAATGTATAATGCAATTGCTGGAAGAGAGTTAGAAATAATTATGGAAAAGGTTAGAACAACACTTAAGTTTGCACCAGAAGATTACAAAATTATGAGATTAGATAAAACTCTTGCAAAATGTTTAGCGAACAAAATTATTATAAATCCAGACATTGTAAAATACAGAAAAGAAGTAATAGAGTATATAATTTTTCATGAATTTTGTTATTTAAAAGTTCAAAAACATAGTAAAAAGTTCTATAATATGCTAGCACAATATATGCCTAATTATGAAAATTATGCATATGAATTGGTTGGAATGCATTATTAATTGATGTAGAAGTGAACTTCTACATCAAAAGAAAAGTGTACACTTATTTACACTACTAATTATAAATTTTAAGTAAAAAAATACAAAAATATAAAAAGAAATTAGTAGGGAAATGAACAAAAATGAACAAAAAAATTAAATAATTAAAATCAAAATAAATATTTAAAATAATTTAATATGTAGAACAAATTTTAAAGAATTATTTTAAAATAATAAAAGATTTATATGAATAAAAGATATGATCATATCAAAATTAAAAACAAAATATTCACGTACTTACTGTATAAGTAGATTATATGCTATGGGGTATAAAAAATCAACAAATTTTACATAATTTGTAAAACTTGCTGAAAAAGCTGTCATTAATTGTCGAAACGGAGATTTGTGTATCTCTCTGTAGCAATTTCTGGGTTGTATGGCCCATTAAAACTTTTTATAGGAGCATATTCTTTATTACTATCTACTCTAAAAAGAGCTATTTTACTAAAATAAGAAAATGCATCAAATACAAATTGTTCAAATTTATAAATATTAGGAGAATCTGGAACTTGTTTCATTCCTTCATAATTTACAAATGCATTTTTCCTAAAAGCTCGATGATATTTTAATTCAATATTAGACATCTTTTCAATAGCTTTTATAGAAAATAAATGTGCTAACATATTTGTTTCTCTATATAAGTAATTTCCTTTTGAATCCTTTATTTTAGAAATCTCTTCAGTAAAATTTTCACAATCTACAATAGCAGGTTTTCCATCTTTTTTGGCAAATACCCAAGATTTATTAGAAGGGCTTTCTTTAAATAAAGTTTTAGAGCCAACTTCACATTTAGAATCTATTGTATATCCAATAAATGAAGGATCTAAAGGATTAAGTAATACATTATCAACACCACCAACAAATAGCCATTCAATTTTATTAGATTTCATATTTGCGATTAAATTATTTCTTTTCAAAGAAGAAAATAAATTACCATTTCCATTAGAAGCAAAATTTATTTTGTAAATTTCAGAAAGTACTAATTTTCCATTAGTATCAATTATTGGTAAATTTTCTTGTGTAAAGAAAAGAATATTATTTCTATCATAATTAAAATAATTGTTGTGTTCGAAAAAATTTATAGTGTCAAAATAATTATGTGTGCTTGTCATTATATACCATTTTATATTAGCTTTATATTTTTTAGAAGCATCCTTTATATAATCACATAAAATTTCAAATAATGATTTTTTAGGATTAGTCTCTAAATAAAAAGTACCTTTAGGCCCATTAAAGCCCAATCTAGAACCTTGCCCTCCAGCTAATGTTATTACACCCACTTTACCATTTTTTATGGCTTTAGCTCCTAAATTAATATACTGCTTTAATTTATTAGGCTCTAAAGAAGATTTTATGCAATATGGTAAAGGTTCAATTTCTTCAGTAGAATCTAAAACATCTATTTTAGATTGCTCATATAAATGTAAAATTATATCAAAGTTTATATTTAAAATTTGGTCTAATAGCTTATCTTTTTGAACATTGGTAAGTTCTTTATAAAAATTCAATAAATGCTCTTGGTTATATTTATGTAAAATAAACTTTACCTTATTCAGTTTATCTTCCATAATTATATCTCTTCCTTTCTCATATAATAATTTGTGGCACTACGTAATTCAAAAATTAATTTGTCTTTATTTGGAACAGAAGACTTTTTAATTAATTCTATTTCTTTTTCTATATCATAAGGTAGACGTACTAAATTAAAACTAATAGAAGAAAGTTCTCTACTATTTAATTCTCCTTCTAGTATAATGTATGAAGCAACTGTAGAAAATTTGTTAGTTTTATCATAAAAATCATTATTAAGCATTTCAATAGGCATTCCAACACTGCCAGGATTAAAAATAGTCTTATTTTGTATTCTTAGTATATTAGGTGAATGAATATGACCATATCCTACAATATCTGGAATAGGATCATTAGGACCTTTGCCTAAAAATTCTGTATTTTCAAATAAATCCAGTGGATTAGAAATTTCTGTTGCCGAATAAATAGTGTTTTCATTAGAAAACACTGGATTATATATATAATCCAATCCAAAAGGCGATGAATGGAACAACCTAATTAAATATCCACTTAGATAAAAATCATAAGAAATTGGTAGATTATGAATAAAAGAAGCACGTTCATCTCCTATTAAATCTCTAGTCCAGAATTTGCCTTTAGGTATATCTGGTCTACTCATCGCTTCATCACAATTACCTTTAACTATAACATCACACTTTTCCCTTATTAAGTCTATAACCAAATCTGAATTACAACTTTTTACAATACTATCACCAAGACAATATATTTTATTTATATTCCTTTTTTCAATATCAGCTATAACTGCTTCTAAAGCTGTTATATTACCATGAATATCTGAAATGATTGCAATTTTATCCATTACAACACCTCCTAACAACTATATTATAATATAATGTTAGGTAGTTTTCAATAATAATTATTAAGCAAAATTTGGTAAAAAATATATAACTACAAATCTTATATATTTATGAGATAAAATAAAAATTCATTTGACGGAATTAAAAGGAAAATAGTTAGTGTAAAATTTATTTAGGCAAAAAATGAGTTAAAATTCAATGATTTAGAGAAAAAATATATGAAAATTTTTATATTACATTTTAGTTACAATTATATTACAGAACCATTTTTCTTTCATGGGCTGTGAATTGTAACGAATTTTTTTAATACAAAATAAGAAAAGTGATATAAAAAATATCCATCGGAGAGCAAAAAAGGTTTTAGGGCATTTTGCTCTAAACAGCGAAAACGGTGTCAAGACACCAAACTGGCGAATATTAGGTACTAAAAAATACTACCCAATATTCGTGCAAAATAAGAACCTGACCCGACTAACAATTAAAGATTGTAGTCGGGTACCTCAGAATCTTGTTATCTGCGATAATAAATTTTGCAAATTCTTAATGCTACGTAAACTAGCATTAAGAAATTTTTATATATAGGAAGTGAAAAAAATGTATGTTATTTCGGAACAGACGTTAGATAGTGTTTTCTTATCATGCGATAAAATATTAAAGAAATTACATCTACTTGGATTAATTGCTAAAAAAGTAAGAAATAACATAATTAGATTTAAGAAAAGCAATAGATGTTATGTTAGAAAAGCATTAATTGATGCAGATATAGATTTTTTTGAAGATAGAATTAAACAATATGAAGAATTGCTAAAAGTAGAGAATAATCAAAATTGGTGGAATGATGATATGGATATAAAACAACTATGCAAATATTTTGATAGAAAAGAAATAACAATTAGAAAAGCAATTAAGAAAATGTGTGATAGTGGATTTGAGAACTATAAAATTTTAATTAATAGCAAAGTTGTTATTTCTAGTAAAGGTGCTGAGTGGTTATGTAAAAATATTTTTAAGAAAAAGTATTTAGAGTTATTGGAAAAATATAAGATGGAGCTAACAGAGTTGTATATTGAAAAAGGATATATTTATGATGAGTATTTTGGAAGAAATTAAAATTTGTATGTATTAAAATAAAAAACACATGCAAATTGCGAATACTTTTTGAAAACAGCCCAAAAGTTTGCGAATTTTACACAAAATTTCCTTGAAATATATCAAAAAATATCATAATGTGTTATAATACTACTAAATTGTTATTCTTTAA
>CAJFUM010000086.1 GCA_904420285.1 uncultured Clostridia bacterium
AAAGAATATTACATTTTTGTTACAATTATATTACAGTCTCTTGTGTTTCATCATTTTTTTGGTTAAAAACCATTATCTAGTAACAAATAACTATTGAAATTTTTAAATATATTATATATAATGTTAATATTAATTGTTAAGGAGGAATTTTTATGAACAACACTTTAGTAAAGACTTTATATCGTGAATTTGATAAATTTAATGGAAAAGAAGTTAAACTATCTGGATGGGTTAAAACATTAAGAGATTCTAAAAACTTTGGTTTTATAGAAATAAATGATGGTAGTTTTTTTAACAATGTTCAAATAGTTTTTGATAATAGTTTAAATAATTTTGAAGAAATACGAAAACTTTCTATTAGTTCATCTATTATAGTTACCGGAGTCGTAGTAAAAACAGAAAATGCTAAGCAACCATTTGAGGTAAAAGCAACTAATATAGAAATAGTAAATGTAGCTGATTTAGACTATCCTCTACAAAAGAAGAGACATTCTTTTGAATATTTAAGAACTGTTGCACATCTTCGTCCAAGAACTAATACATTTAATGCTGTTTTTAGAGTTAGATCTATTTTATCTTATGCAATTCATAAATTTTTCCAAGAAAAAGGATTTGTTTATGTTCACACTCCTATAATTACTGGTAGTGATTGCGAAGGTGCTGGCGAAATGTTTAGAGTTACTACTTTAGATATGGATAATGTTCCTAAAACAGAAAATGGAAATGCAGATTTTTCGCAAGACTTCTTTGGTAAATCTTCTCATCTTACTGTAAGTGGACAACTAGATGTAGAAACATATGCACATGCTTTTAGAAATGTTTATACATTTGGTCCAACTTTTAGAGCTGAAAATTCAAATACTGTAAAACATGCTGCTGAATTTTGGATGGTTGAACCAGAAATATGTTTTGCAGATTTAACAGATTGTATGGATTTAGCAGAAGAAATGATAAAATATATTATAAAATATGTTAGAGAAAATGCTCCAGAAGAAATGGAATTTTTCAACAAGTTTATTGATACAGGATTATTTGATAAATTAGATAATGTTTTAAATTCTGATTTTGGTAGAATAACTTACACAGACGCAATTAAAGAACTAGAAAAAGTAAATGATAAGTTTGAATTTCCTGTACATTGGGGTACAGATATTCAAACAGAACATGAAAGATATCTAAGTGAAGTTGTATTTAAAAAACCTGTATTTGTTACAGATTATCCAGCAGAAATAAAAGCATTTTATATGAAGCAAAATAGTGATAAAAAAACTGTTGCTGCTGTTGATTTACTAGTAGCAGGTATTGGCGAAATAGTTGGTGGTAGCCAAAGAGAAGATGATTTTGAGAAATTATCAAATAGAATTAAAGAATTAAATTTATCTCTGGAAGATTATTGGTGGTATTTAGATTTAAGACGTTATGGAAGTTGTCCTCATGCTGGATTTGGTTTTGGATTTGAAAGAATGATGATGTATTTAACTGGAATACAAAATATCCGTGATGTATTACCATTCCCTAGAACACCTAAAAATTGTGAATTTTAAAAATATCATATATCATAAAAGAAGGAATTTTAATTTTAAATTCTTTCTTTTTCTTTTAACTTCAATGATGGATACATTGCTTCTATTACTTCATCAGTTGATAGTTTTCTCATTGTATTATGATTTGGATCTGATACCCACATAAATGGTAGATTTATTCCCAGTTTTAATTGATTATTTTCATATAATTTTTTTATTAAATTAATATCTATCTTTTTATATTTCTCATGACTAGCACTTCCAAAATTAGCCTTTTGAAATACATTTTCAGTTTTATACTGAACTTCTATAATTGGAAATAGTTTTCTTGCTTCTTTGTTTGCGGAATCTCTAGTTAGCATTTCTATTATTTTATCATTCAAATAAAATGAACAGTGAATAGCTTTATAGCCATTTTCTTTATCATGTATTTTTTGTTTTAGAATATATACATATTTTTCTATAAGTTCTCTTACTGTATTAATCTCATTATCTGATTCACATATAATTTCTATTCCAAAAACATCATCTAAAGCTTTTCTATCATCATTTTTTAGTGCACTTTCTGCAGCTTTTATTCTAGCTCTAATTCTTAATGAATTTGATGCTACTCCCTCACTCCTCAAGCTGTTTATATATCTATTTAGATAATTGATATATATTTCAAATTGTTCCTGTTGTTGTATAACAAATTTTTTATAATGAAAAAATCTATCATCTTTAATATTAACTTTCAGCTGCTCTTTGAAATTGTTTTTCATGTATCCTCCTACAAATTAACTTGTCTCTTTTTTATTATATGAATTATTCTATATTTTATTACTAGAATTACACACGAAAAGCCCCATACCAAAATGTATGGGGGAATTTCTTTATTTATTATTCTGCTGAATTTGCTTCAGCTTCTGGAGCTTCATAAGCTTCTAATATAGCTTTTTGAATTTTCTCTCTTGTCTCTGGATTTATTGGATGAGCTATATCTTT
>CAJFUM010000087.1 GCA_904420285.1 uncultured Clostridia bacterium
ATTCTTATTGGCATTAGCTTTTTTATGAGTAGAGTCCGTAAAAAATGTTTCTCCTTTTACTAAATTATATTTGATAGCTTGCTCTACAATATTTACAAATATTTTTTCAAATATATCTGTTCCTTTAAATCTTCTTATGTAGTTTTGACTAAATGTTGAATAATGTGGAGTTTCTTTACCAAAAGGTATCCCTAGAAACCATCTATATTCAGCATCTACCTTTATCTTTTCACATGTTTTTCTCATTGATTTTAAACCATCTAAAGTTTCAATAAATACTAATTTAAACAATACAACAGGATCTATACTTGGTCGCCCATTATCTTCACAATACAAATCTTTTACTTCATTATATATGAATGAAAAATCTATATATTTATCTATTTTTCTAAATAAACTATCCTCTGGAACTAAATCCTCCATTGTATACAATATCAATTCATTTTGAATATTTTCTTTTCTATTTAACATATCTTTTACCTCCGAATAACAGCAATTAAATTATATCATTAAAAAAGAAAAAATGCAGGAATTTACAAGAAAAACCTACATTTTTTAGTCCTTTTTGCTGTTAATCGGACATATATATTTTAACCTAAAATTCTAAAAAAGAAAAGACTGTTGACCAATTTTTTTTACTTTGTCAACAGTCTGGCGAGGAGGTTTTACCTCCTCGTTTTAGTTTGGTTATTTTATATTTTTTATTTGTGATATTATCAATTTATTTCATAAGCCACTGTCTAATCATCCAAATTTTTTTACCATAATCTTGCAAATACTCATCCATTAATGCTGATGTCGCATATTTTTTCTCATTATCTGCATCTTCCTTTATTTTAGTAGCGTTTTCTGCTAATATACAATAATCTTTTAATATTGTTTCAAATATACTTCTAGAACACTTTTTTTCATTTTGTGCTTCTTTTATTTGTGTTATTTCTAAATAATCATGCATTGTTCCTAGTGGTTGTCCGTCAATAATTAAAATATGTTCTGCTATTTCATCTATTTGTTCATTTATATCATCATAATATTCTTCTAGTTTTAAATGAACATTGAAAAAATCTTCTCCTTTTATATTCCAATGATAATTTTGTAGTTTTCTGTAAAAAACATTTAGGTTAGATAAAAATAAATTTAGGTCTTCAATAATCATATTATTCCTTCTTTCTTAATTAATATATTTACAGTATACCTAAATTTAATTTTTTTATTCAATTGTTACTAAAAAACTTATAAGTCATTGTATTAATACTAGTCTTTCATAATATTTATTGCTGTTTCTGCTGTTTTATCTTTATCAAACTTGTTTATAATAAATATTACTAAACCTACAATTATAAATGTTATTGCATAAATAAACATACTAAATTTCCAATTACCTTGTATTAGAGTACTTCCCGCTATTGTAGATGATATTACAGATGGGAATCTTCCAAAAGTAGAAATTAGTATAAATCTAATTGGATTAACTGGAAGCAATCCTCCTATATATACAAGTAAATCTTTCGGAGTTCCTGGAATCATAAATAAAATTAACATTATCCATTCTATTTTTTTTGGATTTTTAAATAATTTACTATTTTCTATTTTTTCAATTCTTTCCTTAGAACAAAAACTATAAACAAATTTCCTGCCAAATTTTCTTACAGCTAAAAAAATTAAAGAAGAAATTATAAAAACCGAAATAGTAATAAATATTAATCCTCCAATACCTCCATAACACATTCCTGCTAAAATTTCTATAGGTTCTCCAGGTAAAATTATTAAAAATATCTGAGCAAATTGTAATCCAAACAAAGCTAAAAATCCTAGTACTCCCATATTATCTACTTGTTTTTCAAATTCTAATTGTCCTTCTGGTGTACTCAAATTTCTAATTACAGGAAATAAATAAATAGCTAGTCCAACTAACAGAAAAATTACTATTGCAAATAAAATATATTTAAATGTTTTTGTTTTTTTACTCATAATACTCCTTCTTTTTTTGTATAATTATAAATATAATCAATTTCTAATTAGTATAACTCTTTTTTCTGAATAATATATTTATATTTTCTTAAAGTTTAATTAATATTCTATTTTATTTATAATCCTCAATTTCTTCAACATAATTCCATGTTATTCCTCTATCTCTGGATTCAAATTTATAATATTTATATTTTGGGCTTCTTGTTGAATCCACTGTATACGCTATAACTTCTAAATTTTCTCCATTTACTATTGGAAGATTTTTAATAAAAATATTATTTTCCTTTATATTATCTGGCTTATTTAGTTTAACCTCTTCCCATGTTTTTGCCCCATCTCTTGTAATTTTTAATATATCATAACTATCTACTCCACCATATGGATCATGAACAAATCCAATATTCTCATCTAAAAACATAAATTCAGATCTAATATATACTTCTGTTAAATTACTATCTATCTTTTGCCAATTCTGGCCTCTATCTTCTGTTTTATAAATCTCTACTTGATACCTATCTCTCCATAAACTACCCAAATGAATTTTATACCCTATCTGAGCATTTATATAATAAGTATTACTTTCATTTTCACTTATTTCTTCAATATTATTGTGAGATACTTTATTTTCCATTAAATGTTTGCTTTGATTTTCTGTATCTTTGTATTGTACTATAATTACAAATATTCCAATTACAACTATTATAACTAATGTACAGCCAAAAATTAAAAAGTTTTTAGTATTTGAAGAGCGAAATGAGCATGTTGCAGAATCCTCTTTTATTATTTTGTTTTTTTCTTGCAAATTATCTAACTTGTTAATACTATCTTTTATTAAAAATTTAAATTGATTATAGCAAACTACATATAATAATATTATGAATACTATATCTAATGTTGCTAAAGTTCTGTATGTATATAAAATAATTACAGAATTATGAAAAAGTGTCTGTAAGAAGGTATGAAATGTTAAAAATAACAAGATTAATGTAAATAAAAATATACCTGTTGATTTTAATATCATTTTTCCTTTTTTTCCATTGTATCGTAACATTTTTACTATATATAATAATCCTAAAAACAGGCTAACAACTCCAATAACTGGTAAAATATATACTATAGAAAAAAGCAAAAGTATTAATAAGTTTAAAGAAATATTATCCAAAATTTTTATTCCTGATGTAATTATAAGTGATAACATTACCATCATACATAATATAGCACAACAAATTCCAAATGTGATAGTAAAAAACTTTTCTTGCCTTTTTAATTTATTAAATTTATTTATTTGCATATAAACACCTCTATTTTTACTTCATATATTATACATCTTTTAATTTAACAATATCCTCTGAATGCAATTTGCCAGCTCTTGTTACACTGTTATATCCATATTTATTTTTTAAACTATCTACTACTCTATCTAGTTTTTCTTGCTTTTTATCTTCTTCACTATTAAATAGTGATAACTGAACTTCATCTTTAGAAATTAATTTATCTACTCTTAATCCTACAAGTCTAATCATTGTACCTTTTTTATACATTTCTTTTAATAATTCTTTTGCTACATTAAATATATCCTTTGTATTTGATGTTACATTTAATAACTTTTTTTGATGTGAAAAATCTTTAAAATCTTTTGTTCTAAGTTGAACATTAACTACACCTGCACACATATTATACCTACGAAGTCTATAAGCAACCTGTTCTGCTAAAGTTAATAGCACTTCTGCAAGTTTCTCTTCATCATTTATATCCATTGGAAGTGTAACTGAATTTCCTATACCTTTTGGTTTTTCTTCTAAATAATTGACCTCTGAATTATCTATTCCATTCGAATATTCCCACATTAATAATCCATGTTTGCCAAATTTCTTTATCATTAACCTTTTATCTTGTTTTGCTAAATCACCTATTGTTCTTATCTTCATATCATATAATTTTGGAATAGTCTTTTTCCCTAGCATGAATAATTCAGATACTGGAAGTGGCCACATCTTAGTAGGTATTTCCTCTTCATATAAAGTATGAACTCTGTCTGGCTTAGTAAAATCAGATGCCATCTTAGCTAGTAATTTATTATGTGCTACTCCAATATTTACAGTAAACCCAAGTTCTCTTTTTACTCTTTTATTAATTTCATATGCTTTTTCTAATAAATCAAATTTGCCTAAATAATTAGTCATATCTAAAAAGCATTCATCTATACTAAATCTCTCAATTTTATCTGTATAATTTAATAATAATTTATATAGATCATTAGAATGTTTTTTATAACTTTTATAATTTCCTTTAAACACTTGTAAATTCGGACATTTTAATCTAGCTTGAAATAATGTTTCTCCAGTATATACTCCTTTTTGTTTTGCTTTCATACTTTTCGCCAAAACAATTCCAGACCTTTTAGATTCGTCTCCTCCAATAACCGCTTCAATTTCTCTTATATCTATTTTTTCTCCTTGCTCTAACCTATCCATTGCAGTCCAACTTAAAAAAGCATTATTAACATCAATATGTAAAATTTGTCTTTTCCCTTCAGCCATATATCATCACCATATTTTTTTAAAATTCTAAATTTTCTATTTCTTTTTTAACAATATTAATATCTCCATTATTTTCAATAATTTTGTCGCATTTTTGTATATAAAAATCATTATTCTTTTGAGATTGTATACGTTTTTCTGCATGTTCTGAGTTAATATTATCTCTTTTCATAATTCTATCTATTTGTACTTTTCTTTTAGCTATAACTCCAATAACCATATCACATACTTCATTTAATTTACTTTCAAATAGCAAAGGTGCATCTATTATAATAAAATCACGATTTATAGTATTTTGTATTTCAGTTTTTATTTTGCTTACAATATATTTGAAAGTGCAGTTGTTTAGCACTTCTCTTTTATTTTTATCACTATATATTATTTCAGCCAATTGTTTCCTATTTAAATTTCCTGCCTCATCAACAATATCTTTTCCAAATTTAGAAACTATTTCATTAATATATTTGCTGTTTTCCATTGATAACCTTCTAGCTATTTCATCAGCATCTATTATTTTAGCATTATATTTTTGTGCTAATATTTTACTTATTGTGCTTTTTCCTGAGCCAGAACTACCAGTAATACCGATTATCATTTTATATAATACCTTCCTTTATAATATCTCTATTTTATTTGTATAATCCAAATTAGAATACGAATCCGAATAATAACCTAAAGTATATATATTAGTAGCTAAAATATCCTTTTCTAGCATTTCTCTCAAATTCTTACTAGCAACTGTATCAATATATTTTTTTACTGATGTAACCATATTTAATTTTGGATTTAATGCCATTATTTCTGATATTAATTCTTTCCCTTTGTTATTAAAACCAAGTACTCTAATATATGGCATAATTTTCTTTGATATTTCCATTTGTTTTTTATCTATACCCAATAATGCATATATTAAAATTCTTTGAATTCTAGTTTGTGTAAATCTTTTTGTTTTTACAATATTTATAAGTTCATCTAAAGTATTACATGAATCAGCAGCATTTTTTATAGAATTTTCTAAACCTTCAGTAACATCAGGCAGTTTTGAAATTTCTTCAGCTGACATCTTCCTTAATGTATAAATTATTTCTTTCTCAAAAATAGATAAATCTATAACATAATGACCATTTTTTAGTTCTTCTCCTAAAATTAAGTATGAATTTCTAGGCATAACTTTACTTATATCATTAAGCTCTTTAGTAATTAGCATTTTCCTTATAGCTGTAGCACTTGCAAATTCATCTACAATATATTTGTCATTATATAGTACTTTTTCTCTTTTAATTCCAATTGGAGTTATAGTACTTTTTGTCCTTCTCATTGCTTTTAAATACTCTATTCCCAAAATATTATTAGATCCAGAAAGTACATTTGCATATCTTTTTATATCATTTAAATACATCATTAATGCATTTTCTCTAGCTTTAGGATATGAATTTCCTTTCTTTAATTCATGAGATAAAATAGTTATATATTCTTTTGGTTCATTATATAAAACATTTGCAATATTATTTAGTGTTGATATATCATTTGTTTCCATTCCAAAAGAAATAGTATCTACAACCCCTAAAGAATTTAAAATTTTTATTGCCCCTTCAGCAAAATTTTCCGCACTTGAAACACTATATATAGTTGGAAGCTCTATAACTAAATCTACACCATTTAACAAAGCCATTCTAGCTTTTTTCCATTTATTAATTATAGATGTATTGCCTCTTTGAACAAAATTCCCAGATATAACTGCCACCACATATTGAGCACCTGTTTCTTGTTTAGATTTAGCAATATGATATAAATGTCCATTATGGAATGGATTATATTCTGCAATTATTCCAAGAACTCGACTCATAATTTTCCCCCTATTTATTGTATATAAACTAATTTATTGATATAATATCATAAGTTTCTTAATTTTACAATGCAATTTGTTGTATTAAACAATATTTAATAAATTAGAGCCAAAGTCAGCTCAGTTGGAGGTTAAAAATGGAAGAAGTAATAATATATACAGATGGAGCATGTTCTGGAAATCCTGGTCCTGGTGGCTGGGGAGCAATTCTTATGCATAAAAATAATAAAAAAGAAATTGCAGGAGGTAACAAAAATACTACTAACAACATAATGGAATTAACAGCTGTTATTGAAGCTTTAAAACTATTAAAATATCCTTGTAAAGTAAAGTTATATAGTGATAGTGCATATGTAGTAAACGCATTTATTCAAAATTGGATATATAATTGGCAAAAAAATAACTGGAAAACTTCAGATAAAAAAGATGTAAAAAACAAAGAATTATGGCAAGAACTTATAAAGCTAACTAATACTCATGATGTAACATTTATTAAAGTAAAAGGACATGCAGATAATGAATACAATAATCGTTGTGATGAATTAGCAAGAAAAGCAATTTTAGATTTATAACTTAATTGAACATATTTTTGAAAAAAGTCATAATACTCAAAATATTATGACTTTTTCTATACTTATTATATATCAATCTTTCCTGTACAAACTGTTGAAGCTGGGCCTTGCATATATATATGATTATCTTTTCCCCATTCGATTTCTAATTTTCCTCCAGGCAAATTAACAGTAACATTTTCATCAGTATATCCATTTATTCCAGATGCTACCATTGCTGCACATGCTCCAGTTCCACAAGCTAATGTTTCTCCTACTCCTCTTTCCCATACTTTTACTTTTATATTATTTTTATCAATTATTTGAACAAACTCTACATTAGTTCTATTTGGAAATATTGGATTATTTTCAATTATTGGCCCATATTTTTCTATATCTATATTATCTAAATCCTCTACAAATGTAATCGCATGTGGATTTCCCATTGAAACTACTGTAAACCTCATTTTTTCTTTTCCTACATCTAAATCTAAATCCTTATTAAATGCCTCATACACATTATATGGTATATTCTTATCTTGGAAAATTGGTTCTCCCATATCTACAATAATTTCATTACATGAACCTTCATTATCTTCTATTAATTTAACTTTTTTTATTCCAGCTAATGTTTCAATAGATAATTTATCATTATTAGATAAATTGTTATCATGTATATATTTAGCCAAACATCTTATTCCATTACCACACATTTCTGCTTCACTGCCATCAGAATTAAATATTCTCATTTTAAAATCCGAATTTGCATTTTCTGATTTTTCAATTAAAATTAAGCCATCAGCTCCCACACCAAAATGTCTATCACTAACTTTTCTAGCTAAGTCTGGTATATTTTTTAAATTATTATTTATACAATTTACATATATATAATCATTACCAAGGCCTGTCATCTTTGTAAAATCCACCATAAAAAACCTCCAACATTTTTTTATTAATATATGCTAAAATTGTAAAAATATTCAAAATTTAATAAGATTTTAGTTTAGTATTCTGTACGAGTTTTATTTGAAATTTCATTTGCAATTTTTTACTCTGCCATTACTCTGCCATTACTCTGCCATTTTATATTTCTTGTTTGGTGTATTATCAGTATTCTCAACAATTTCAATAAGCTTATTATCAACAAGTTTTTTTAATATTCTTCTAACTGTTCTATCCGCTATTTTAGTTTGTTCTATAATTTCTTTTGCACCAATAATAACATTTTTCTTAATACATTCTAATACTTTTTGTTCGTTTTCAGAA
>CAJFUM010000088.1 GCA_904420285.1 uncultured Clostridia bacterium
ATGTTGGAAGAAAATGGATAATTTTTTTATCCAAAGTGGATCTCTTTTCAATTATAATATGGATCATTTTTCACTTGACAAATACATTTAAGCTATGTTTACAAAATGTTGACAAATAGAGATAGAACTACAGTAAAGTCGTTCTTAGATGATGATGTAGTAATTACTATTGTTAATTGAGAACTAGAGGGAAGCGGTTTGAGAGCAATTTAGAAAATATTCCTTGACATTTTCTTTAAAACTTATTATAATAATATTAGCATTAATGCAAGAACCCTTGTATTAATCATAAGAAGAAGTATATACTGGATTGTATTTGCAGATACAATCCTTTTTTTGTGCATTAAATAAGAGGAAGATATTGCAGTATCTTCCTCATAAGGATATGTAATTCTGTTTTACTATCCTTCACCCTTGTCTTCATTTCCCTTGCTTAAAAATATTAAGCAAATAAGAATGAAAATCAAATCATAAGAAGTCATATATACACCTCCTCTCTTTTGAGAAGAAGAAGCATATTTATTTTACCACACAGTCAATATTGTGTCTATATGTTTTGGCATATAACTTTTTATATTTAAAATTATATTATAGTCGTATATTGAAAAACATAGATATATCTGATATATTAATGAAAACAAATCAAATCTAGGAGATAAAATGGAAGATATAAAAATAAGTGGAATGTGGAATATAGAAAATAGGCAATATAAAGGAGAATTATATATATTAAAAAATAAGAAAATGACAAGGTTATTATTACAATATGTAGATACAACAAATCCTTTTATAAATGAAGATACTTTTCCGGAAAATATAGACTTGATTTATGGTACATCATTTATAGATAATATTCCAATGACTTTGTTAGATTGTGTTACCCTGAGAAAAAATTCAAATTGGAATTCAGGGAAGATATCAATTCTTATAGACTGTAAATTTTATATATATGGATTATTATTTAAAAATGTTGCAAATGTAAAATTAAACAAAATAAGAGTAAGACTAACAAATACAATAGAGTGGAGTGGATTAAACGGTTTTTCTTCAAACTTTAAAAAATAAAAAGAAAGAAGCCTATTAATTTAAAATATGAGTTTAAAAATAAAATTGTATATAAAATAAACAATAATGTGAAAATAGAATTTGTACCGTGGCTTGGAAAGCATGATTATTTATTAAACACGGAAAGAATAACATTAGAACAATATATAACAGTAGATTTAATCTATAAAAAAATAGAAAACTTTAATAATATAATAAAATTATTAAATCAGATTATTTTGCTAATAGAAATGTGTACAAATACAAAAATAGAAATAACAAGAATAGATGGATTTAAAAATTCATTATATTATAAAATACCACAAACTAGAAAAAGGATACTTAATACATATAGGATTTATTATGCTAAAGAAGAGAATGAACTGAGCAATGTAGAATTGACTAAGAGAGATAATAATTTTATATGTAGTTTAACGGATATAATTAAAGTAAATGGATTAAATAATTGGTTTGAAAAAATTGATGATTTAATGACGATAGTTAAATTATACAATAAAAAATTTGAATATAATATTGGAAAAGAACAGGAATTTCTTAATATAGTTCAAGCATTGGAATTTTACCATACTAGATTTGTGATAGAGAAATTAGAAGATTTTACTAAAGAGATTAATGAAAAATATAGCAAACAATTAAGTTTATTAGAATATATTTTTGATAAAGACCAAAAAAGGGTAGATTATATTACTTTGAAAAACAGATTGATTGACTTGATATTAAGCTCAAATATATTATTTTTCTTTAATAAAATAATTAATTTTTGTTATTTTGTTAATTCGGTTACAGATACAAGACACTATTATACGCATTATGGCACAGGAAAAAAATTTAAAGCATTGAAAGATGCAGAATTGCATATATCGATTTTTATCTTAAATACTTTATTAGAATACTTTTTATTAAAAGAATTAGGATTTAAAGAAGGATATTTAGAAAAAGTAACGAGAGATAGATTAAATAAAGTAAGAAAAACAGTTATACCTTATAATGAACAAAAAAATTTAGAAATATATGATAGAGTAAATCTAATAACTAGTATAAAAAATATTTCTCTTAATATATGTAAAGATTGTAATTTAGGAACATATATTAATGAAAAAATAATTGAAGATAATGAGCAAGATTTATTTTTTTATTTGGAAACAAATAAAGGAAGATTTAAGATTAGAATTTTTAATAAATCAAAAAAAGATGATGATTGTAATAACATAATATTAAAAAATAGAAAAAAATTGGTTTATACGACAAGACATTTTTACGAATTAATATATTTTTATGAAAGATATAGAATTATTATATATAAAGTTGAAAAATAAAGTTCACCTCCAATATTGATAATTGGAGGTGTTTTCTATGATTGAGACATTTAATTAATAATATTATAGTATAAAATATTTACTTGGTAATTTATTTCATTTTCTTTATTTCTTTAATTTCTGAAGTGTTCATATTTTCAATGGTAAATTTAATCATACTATTTACAATATAATTGTATGATTTTTTATTTTTCAAGGAACTACATATTCAAATTTAATGGCCGATGTGCAATTTATGTTAAACAATTTAAATATTAGACATAATAATAAGGGGGGAAAGAATAAAAAAGAATACATTACCAATATTTCTAAAGCTAAATTAGAAGAATTATATGACAAGACATTTGATATGATTTTATCGGTTTTTGTAATAGATAAATATTTGAAAATGAAAAATGAAATTGATACATTAAAAATGAAATAAAATAACCCCTTTATTGGGTGCTAGCCCTCGACAAAAATCATGGGCTATGTTAATATATAGAAAAGCCAATAAATAAAAGTGTGCTATACCAATAAACAACATGAAAAATTGGCTAAAAAAGCATAACAAAATTTATGTACACAACCCCAAGTAGAGTAGAACGTGCAATCCGTCATGCTATAGAAGTAGCATGGGGAAGAGGCAAGCAAGATGTAGTAGAAAGAA
>CAJFUM010000089.1 GCA_904420285.1 uncultured Clostridia bacterium
AAAAAAATTAAGCATTTTGAATGCTTACAAGATTTTTGCATATGGAAAAGTGTTTAAAATCCGAGCTCAACATAATATTTTAGTTATCCACATTTTTACAAAAAGTGTGGATAACTTTATAAAGCGGTCAAAATTTTATTTTAGTGGCCGCTTAATTTCTTATATAATTTTCCATCAAATTATAGACACTTTTATTAAATTGTGTTAATATATCTTTAGATAGCTTGTTATTACTATATACACATATTGGGGTGTAGCCAAGCGGTAAGGCAGATGGCTCTGACCCATCGATGCGTAGGTTCGAATCCTACTACCCCAACCAAAATTCTGCTAAACTAAGATAGAAGGTGAAGAATATGGTTGAAAGAGTTATTAGCAGAGAAATAATGGAAACAATTAAAAAGTATATTGAAAGAATTAGCAAATATTATAAAATAGAGGCAATAATATTATTTGGTTCTTATGCAAAAGGAACTCAAAATGAAGATAGCGATATTGATATAGCTGTAATATCAAGTGATTTTAAAAATCTTATTCAAGATGGTGCAGATTTAATTGGTTATACATGGAAAATAGATACTAGAATAGAACCACATCCGATTAGAACAGAAGATTATGAAAATATTACTACTCCTTTTGTACAAGAAGTCATAAATACTGGAATAAAGGTAGCATAATTATTGGTAAAAAAGAGATGGGAGAAAAAGATATGATAGTTGATAAAAAAGGAAAAATATTTGAAGATAGAAGAAGGAATAAAACAGATAGAAGAAAAAATGAAATAGATAGTACTGGTGGAAGACGTAAAGAAGAAAGAAGAAAAGAAAACAATAAAATTAGAAAGTAATTTATTGTATTTATTAATGTTGGTTATAATTTTGGTTATTTAGAAGAAGGGAACATAATGAACTTTATTTTTATATAGTTCATTATAGTTCCCTTGCATTTTTTATTGTATTAAAGGATTAGCAACATCCTCCTCTACCTCCACCGCAACAGCAGCAGATTAATATTAATAATATTATTATCCAGATGCAGTCATCACCAAATCCGAAACCACATCCACATCCTCTATTTTCTGGCATATTAATTCCCCCCTTTCGTATTTGTAAGTATTTTTAGAAAATTTAATGTAAGATTAGCAACCACAAGAATTGTTACATCCATTACTACAACAATTGTTACCTCCGCAACAGAAAAGTAGTAAGAATAGGATTATGAACCATAATAGTTCACTATTATTACAACAACAATTTCCCATCTCTTTACCTCCTTTAAAACTAGAAAAATGTTTTTAGTTCTTTCGTATGGTATATATTATTCAAAATCAAAAAAAGGGTTACAGATTTTATTTTAGGTTATTAATATTTAGAATTTTTTTTCTAAAAACCTATACAAAAAATGTAGATTAATGATATAATTCTAAAGAAATATGTAATATAACAAAAGACCTTAGAAAGGAAGAAATAATAAATGGGAAATATTGTTTTATTAGATGAATTAACAATAAATAAAATAGCTGCAGGAGAAGTTATAGAAAGACCAGCTTCTGTTGTAAAAGAACTTGTTGAAAATTCTATTGATGCAGGAGCAAATAAAATAACAGTTGAAATAAAAAATGGAGGAATATCATATATAAGGGTTGCAGATAATGGAAAAGGTTTTCTTCCAGATGATATGGAAATGGCTTTTGAAAGACATGCTACAAGTAAAATAAGAAAAGCACAAGATTTAGAAACAGTTACTTCTATGGGGTTTAGAGGAGAGGCTTTGGCAAGTATAGCTGCAATAAGTCATGTTGAGCTTATATCGAAAACAATGGATAATGATATAGGAAAAAAGATTGAAGTAAAAGGTGGAAATATAATTAGTTTTGAAGATGCAGGATGTCCACAAGGAAGTACAATTACTATAACAGATTTGTTTTTTAATACTCCTGTAAGATATAAATTTTTAAAGAAAGATTTTACAGAGGCAGGATATATAGAAGATGTAATTACAAGAATAGCTTTAGTCCATCCAGAAATTTCTTTAAAACTTATTAATTCTGGAAAAGTTGTAATACAATCTCCTGGAAATGGAGATATAAAGTCAGTTATATATAATATTTATGGAAAAGACGTGGCAGAAAATATAATTGATGTAAATTATGATTATGAAGATATAAAAGTTAAAGGTGTTATAGGAAAGCCAGTTATAGCTCGTTCAAATAGATCTAATCAATTATTTTTTGTGAATAAAAGGTATATAAAGGATAAAACATTAACAAGTGCTGCAGAGCAAGGATATAAAGGGTTATTAACTATTGGTAAATATGGATTTTTGGTATTAGATATAGAAATGAATCCACAAAAAGTTGATGTAAATGTTCATCCAGCTAAATTAGAAGTAAGATTTGAAGATGATAACAAAATCTTTAAAGCAATTTATCATGCTATAAGAGATAGTTTATTAAAAGAAGATCTTGTGCCAGATAGAACTAAAATAGAGCTAGATAAACAGATGAATTCAAATAATTCATGGAAAATGAATACAAGCTTTACAATGCCAAAAATTAATACTGAGTCAAGTAATGAAAAGCATGAGAAAATAGAAGAGAATAATACTCCTAAGATAGATATATTAGAAGAAATAAATAAGTTTAAAGATAAACCATTATTAGATCCATCTCTTATTTCACCTAATAATGAAAAACAAGATGATGAAAAAAAGCAAGAAATTAAAGAAGAAGTGGCAGATGACAAAAAAGAAAATGAAGCAGAAGAAAAATTTACTTCAAAAATTAGTGAAATATTAAACAGATTTGGTAACAAGAAAAAAGAGGAAGAAGTAGAAAAAGAAAAAATTGATGATACTCAAAATTTTATAGCACAAATATATAATAATAAAAATGAAGAAAAAAAGGATGATAATGGAGAAACTAAAGTTGTAGATTTATCTGAGATAAGTGAAAAAATAAAAGAGATGGATAATTTACAAATAGAGCCAGAATATCAAAATTTCGATGAAATGTATGCTCGTACATTTGGAAAAACACTAAAAGCCGAACCAAAAGTAGAAGAAGAAAAAGATGAGTATAAAGTAGATGCAAATGAAATGAAAACTACCGATAATATATCTATTTTTGATAAATTGCCACAAAGCGAAATTCCAGAGTACAAATATATAGGAATAGCTTTTTCTACTTATATAATAATTGAAATGAATAATGAGCTATATATTATTGATCAACATGCAGCTCATGAGAGAATAATGTATGAAAAAATAAAAAAGAATTATTATAGTAATGATAATAAAGATTCTCAACTTATGTTGTTACCAGATATAATTACATTAAGCCACAAAGATATGCAAATAGCTAAAGATAATATGGAAATATTTGAAAGAGCAGGATTTGATTTAGAGGAATTTGGAGAAAACACAATAAAATTAAGTGGTGTACCAACAGTTTGCTTGGATTTAGATACAAAAGAATTATTTTTAGAAACATTGGACGAAATTAATACTGTTGCACGTACTGCTAAGCAAGAGATTGAAGAAAAGTTTATAGCTACAATAGCGTGCAAAGCGGCAGTTAAAGCAAATATGGCTCTTACAAAAGAAGAAGTGGATAATTTAATGAAACAATTATTGGTTTTACCAAATCCATTTACATGTCCACATGGTAGACCAACAGCTATTAGAATGACTAAAAATGATATTGAAAAGAAATTTTCTAGGAGATAAAAGATGATAGGTATTTTATTATTTATATTATTATTGAATGTGGTTTCAATAGTTTTAATGTATTATTGTTTAGGAGATATAGATAAAAAAGAAAAATTAATATTTATTGCTGCTGGAACAGCTATAATGTATGTATTAACTAATTTTATTTATTGGATTAGTACAAAAAGCATTGAAATAACACAAGTTTCAGAGCAAAGTAAGAATTTAATTACATTTTTATTTGTTCCAATTAACGGGATTTTAATTCTTCCACTATTTGCAAAATCGTATACAAAATATAAATATGGTAGTTTAAATAAAACAGTATTCACAAAAAGAGGAATTGTACTTGGAGTAATTTTATTAATAATTCTAATAATTGAGTGTATATATTTTAAAAATATTCAAGAGCAAATTGTAAATATGATTACAGAAAATATTAAACAAGAGCAAGCAGAAACACAAGAGAATAGTTTGGTAACAAATAGTACAAATGATATAAGTAATGATGTTAATGTTCAAAATGAAGTATATACTGAAGGTATAAATACTGTAAATGAAACTAATATTATTACAGAAAATATTGTTACAGATGCAAATGAAATTAATGTTGTTATAGAATAAATTTTTAGCAGGAGTGGAATTATGCAGAAAGTTATAGTAATATGTGGTCCAACAGCATCTGGAAAAACTAATTTATCAATAGAGCTAGCTAAAAAAATAGATGGGGAGATAGTATCTTGTGATTCAATGCAAATATATAAAAATATGACAATTGGTACAGCAAAACCTACTATAGAAGAAATGCAAGGAATAAAACATTATATGATAGATTGTGTTTCTCCAGATGTAAGATACAGTGTAGCAGATTATAAAAAAGATGCAACTAAATCTATACAAGAGATTATAGAAAAAGGAAAAGTTCCAATAGTAGTAGGAGGAACAGGTTTATATTTAGAATCCCTTATTTATGGTATTGATTATAACGAAATAAAAGTAGATTTAGAATATAGAGAAAAATTGGAAAAACTATTAGAAACAGATGGATTAGATAAAATATATGATATGGCAAAAGAAATTGATGAAAAAGCAATGGAGAAAATAAGTAGAAATGATAAAAAAAGAATCTTTAGAGTTTTAGAAATTTATCATTCTACAGGAAAAACAAAAACACAATTAGAGATAGAGTCTAGAAAGAATGGTCCAGAATACAATTATATTTTATTTGGAATTACAATGGATAGGGAAAAGTTATATGATAGAATAAATAAAAGAGTGGATTTAATGATTGCTAATGGATTAATTGAAGAAGTACAGAATTTAATAGCTAAATATAATTCTTTCCCTACAGCAATGCAAGGCTTAGGTTATAAAGAAGTAATTCAATACATAAATGGAGATTTGACTAAAGATGAAATGATAGATAAAATAAAGCAAGAAACAAGAAGATATGCAAAAAGGCAACTTACATGGTTTAGAAAATATAAAGAGATTGTATGGCTTTCGGGATTGGATGATGTTAATAAAAATTTGGAAATTATAATTCAAAAATTGAAGGAAAATTAATAAAATATTTATACATATATTATGTATATTAATATAAAGGAATGGGAGCAATATTGAAGGAAACTAAAGCTAATAAGAATGAAAAAAAGACAAAAATGAAATTTAAAGATATATTAAAAAAGCATAAAACTAAAATTATTATGCTCTTATTGTTATGCATATTTATATATATAGTATATGTGGTTGTAAGATTAATACAAAATCCTACAGATACAGTTTATGTGGAAATGGGACAAATACAAGAAGAAGAGGAAGGCGTTGGATATATAGTAAGAGATGAAACTGTACTAAAAGGTGAAAATTATAAAAATGGAATAGAACAGATAAAAACAGAAGGAGAAAAAGTTGCAAAAAATGAACCAATATTTAGATACTATTCTAATAATGAAGAAAATCTTATAAAGAAAATACAGGATTTAGATGCAAAAATAGATGAAGCAATGTCGAAAAACAATGTTCCTTCAGCAGATACAAGAGCATTGGAAGAACAAATAAATACTAAAATAAATGAACTATATGGAGAAAGCAATATAACTAAAATACAAGAAAATAAACAGCAAATAGCAAACAATATGACCAAAAAAGCAAAAATTACGGGAGAATTGAGTCCAGCAGGCTCGTATTTAAAAAAGTTAGTTGATGAAAGATCTAAATATGAAAATCAGTTAAATAAAGGAGCAGAATATTTAAATGCAACAAAAAGCGGAATTGTATCATATAGAGTAGATGGATATGAAGAAGTATTAACTCCTAAAGATTTTGGTAAATATAATAAAGAATTTTTAGAAGGACTAAATTTAAAAACAGGGCAAATAATTCCAACAAGTAATGAAAGCGGAAAAATAATAGATAATTATTATTGCTATATTATAGTTGTACTAGATTCTAAATATGCTGAAGAAGCAGAAGTTGGAGATGAAGTTACATTAAGGCTTCCTAGTGGAGCAGAGGTAGAGGCTAGTATTGAATATAAAATTGTAGAAGATAAAGAATATATACTAACTTTTAAAATTGAAAAAAATGTTGAGGAATTAATTAGTTATAGAAAAATATCATTAGAAATTATTTGGTGGAGTAAATCTGGTTTAAAAGTACCAAATACAGCTATTTCATATGATGAAAATACTAATGTTTCTTATGTTACTAGAACAAGAATAGGATATGAAGATAAAATATTAGTAAAAATTCTAAAATCAAATGAAAAATATTCTATAGTTACTAATTATACTAGTGAAGAATTAGGAGAATTTGGGTATACATCAGCAGAAATAAATAGAATGCCAAGTATTACAATTTATGATGAAATATTAATCAATAAATAAAGAAATATTACAATTATGTTACAATTATATTAAAATTATATTACAAAAATAAAAAAACTATTGACAATATGGATAAAATGATAGATACTATATAAAGCGAAACGAATGACGAATATTTTTAAGGAGGTTTTATAAATGTCAGGAGCTATTATGGAAAAAGTATGGGGAATGTTAGGTTTACCAGAAAAGGATGAAGAAGAAGTAGAAGATATAGATTATGATAAAAATGAAGAAATAGAAGAGCAAGACGAGGAAGAAGAAGATAGAAGAATTTGGGGAAGAAAGAGTAATAAAGTTGTAAATATGCCACAAACTCAACAAGTTAAGATGGTTATTTGTCAACCTACTACTTTTGAACAATCAGAGAGTATATGCAATTTATTAAAAGAAAAGAAATCTATAATTGTAAATTTAGAATATGTAAACAAAGATGTAGCTAGAAGAATAGTAGATGTTGTTAGTGGAGCTGTTCATGCATTAGATGGAAATTTACAAAAAGTGTCTAATTCTATATTCTTAGTTGCACCATATAATTATGATATTACAAACGAAATGGCTAGAGAAGAAATAAAAAATAAATTATCTGTTTCATGGCTAAGAAACAATTCAAATAATTAATATAGTTATATAAGGAGTTTAGGAGGAAAATTATGTATACACCATTGGATATAGAAAATAAAAAGTTCGCAAAACAAATGATGAATGGCTATAGTGTAGAAGAAGTAGACAATTTTTTGGATGAGCTAACACTAGACTATGAAAAACTATATAAAGAATCAAATGAAAACAAAACTAAAATATCTGAATTAGAAGCAAGTCTTGTAAAATATAAAAATTTAGAATCAACATTACAAAATACTTTAGTAATGGCTCAAAGTACAGCTGATGAAATAAAAAAAGTTGCAAAACAAGAGGCAGAACAAATAATAAAAGATGCACAAGGAACAGCAAAACAACAAGCAATGGAGCTAGAGCAACAAATTACATTAAAATCTAAAGAATTGGATGACTTACAAAAACAATTTGATGTATATAAAGCTAAAATGGAATCATTATTAATTTCACAATTAGAATTATTAAAAGAAGTAAATAAAGATTAAAATAGAGCTAGTTAACAACTAGCTTTTTTGTTTAAAGTTAGTATATTTACATTAAAGTATTTTTGTTATATAATATTAAAGAAATATTACAAAAATATAACAGTGTTACAAAATTATTAAATATATATTACAATTGTGTAAAGAATATTGACATATTCAAAATAAAAGTTAAAATATATTATATACAATATAGGAGTATCATAATGCGAGTAATAAGTGGAACAGCAAGAGGAACAAAATTAGAGTCAATTGATGATATTAATACAAGACCAACACTAGATAGAGTTAAAGAATCTTTATTCAATATAATACAAAATAGAATTGATGGTAGTATGGTCTTGGATTTATTTGCTGGAAGTGGTGCAATAGGAATTGAGTTCATTAGTAGAGGATGTCAAAAAGTATATTTTTGTGATAAATCTAAACAAGCAGTAAAAATGATAGAAAAGAATCTTACTAGAACTAAATTTATAGACAAATCTGAGATTTTTAATGAAGATTATACTAATGTTCTAACTAAATTAAGTAATAAAAACATTAAATTTGATTTTGTGTATATTGATCCACCATATAAACATAACTTGGCAGCTGACTCTATTGCAAAAATTCTTACATTAGATTTATTAAAAAAAGATGGAAGTATTATTGTAGAAACAGACGAAAAAGAAAGAGATTTAAAAGAAATAGAAAAATTACAAGTAGAAGTGTATGATTTAAGAAAATATGGTAGAGCAAACTTAATATTCTTAAATCGAAAGGAGTAAGATTATGGAAATATTTACTTTATTAGAAGCCTTAGAAGATATGCTTGATAAAAGCAGAGGAATACCTTTTTCTAGTAAATGTATTGTAAATAAGGAAGAAATTTTGGATATAGTTAAAGAAATTAGGTTGAAATTGCCTGATGAATTAAAGCAAGCAAAATGGGTTAAAGAAGAAAGGCAAAGAATATTAGTTGAAGCTCAAAACGAAGCTGATGAAATAATTAAAGAAGCAGAAAATAGGATTATTTCAATGATAGATGAACATGAAATAACTAAAAAAGCATATGAGAAAAAAGTAGAAATAATAGAAACTGCAAATGAAATGTCTAGAGAAATTAAAAGTGGTACAGAAGAATATGCAGATGGAATATTAGCAGGAATTGAAGTTGCTTTAGAAGATGCTTTAAAAGTTATTAAAAACAATAGAAAAGAATTAAAATAAGAAAAACCAAAATATTAAGCAAATATATTGTTTAATATTTTGGTTTTTTATTTTATTGTAATGTTATTCCGCACACTATTTATATTATCCTCTTCTACAACTGTAGGAATATTTATTTGTACATTATTTTTCTCATAATTAGATATAATGAAAAATATACATATAGCGAATATAATAATAAGAGAGATTATTGTAAGTATAAATGTACTTTTTTTAACATATCCATCTATTTTCATATTAACTCCTTTACATAAAAAAATACATTTTGATAATAACATATGTATAAATAAAAGTCAAATTGGGAAATTTGACAGTAAACATAAGATGTGATAGAATAGGAACCAGTAAAAAAGAGAAAGGGGGATGCATTATGAAAACTAAGGCTAAGTATGTGATTTTTATCACAATTTTAGTTGTATTACTAATGTCAATAACTTTGGCAGTAAGTGCTACAACTAGTTTTGAAGTTACTGATGTAAATGTTACAGTAACTGGAACAAAAGCAGAGGTAGAATGGAGTAAAACTGAAAATGCTGATAAATACGAAGTTTATATTGATTTGCCTAATATAGGATATTTACATGTCGGAAGTGTAAAAAGCAATAAAGTGCAAATTATAGGCTTTGAAGAAGGCAAAATCTACGGAGTAAAGATAAAGGCGTATAAAAATGATAATGGTAGAACAGTAAAATCAGATTTTTCAGAAGAAGTAAGATTTGAAATTGGAGAAAACGAAAAAGTTACTTCTAAAATTGGTAGTGTAAAAAATATTGAAGCTATATCATTAGGAGAAACTGGTACACTTTCATGGGATAAAGCAGAAAATGCAACAGGATATGATGTATATGCAAGCATTGGCAATAGTGATTTTATAAATATAGGTTCTACTCAAACTACAAAAGTACAAGTAATAGGAATGGATCCCGATTTAGTTTATAGCATAAAAATAAAACCATATTTAAAACAAGGAACAGAAAAAATTTATGGCTCTTTTTCAGATTTGGCAATTTTAAAGTATGATGATAATAAAAATACAAATGTAAGTAAAGTATATAATTTAAAAGTTTCAATGAATGGAAACAAAGCAAATATAACTTGGAATACAGTATCTGACGCAGATGGATATGAAGTAATTGTAAGAATGCCAGGTGGAACAGAAGCTACATATTATTCAGATGATAATGATATGTCATTAAGTGGTTTTACAGAGGATGAAACATATACTGTAAAAGTAAGAGCATACAAATATGTAAATGGAAAAAAATATTATGGAAGTTATTCTACATCAAAATCAATTAGATATGAAAATGAAAAATTAGCTAAGGTTACAGGGTTAAAAGTAACAATGAATGGAGATAGAGCTAGTTTCAAATGGAATAAAGTAACTGGGGCAGATGGATATGAAATTTATATTTATACACCAGGATATGGAGTATCTCGATACAATAATACAAGCACCAGTAGACAAATGAGTGGATTTAATGTTACAGATGAATATTATACAGTAAAAGTAAGAGCATATGAATATGTAAATGGAAGAAAAGTATATGGCGATTATTCTAGCCAAGTATATTTTAGAAACCAAGATATAGAAGTAGATAAAGTAGAAGGAATAAATGTAACTGTAATTGGAACAAAAGCAACATTAAAGTGGGATAAAGTATATGGAGCAGATGGATATGAAATAAAATTAAATGTGCCAAATTATGGAACATATACATATACAACAACAGGTACAAGTAAAACAATTACTGGAGTTACTAATAGAACAAGCTTCTATACTGCAAGAGTAAGAGCATATGAATATGTAAATGGAAGAAAAGTATATGGCGATTATTCTAATGAAGTTGGATTTAGAAGAGCAGATATTGATGTTGACAGGGTTACTGGCTTAAGAGTAAGAAGAACTGGCCAAGCAGCACAATTTACTTGGAATAAGGTTTCTGGAGCAGACGGATATGAAATTGCTGTAAACATTCCAGGAATTGGAGAATGCACATATATTGAAACATCTAATAGCAGATATATGACAGGATTTACAGAGACTAGATATAAATATCAAATTAGAGTAAGAGCTTTTAAAAATGTAAATGATGAGAGAGTATATGGAGATTATTCATATCAAGTTTCATTCTAAAATAAATAAAAAAGTACATTTATTGAATGTTAAAACATTCAGAGTGTACTTTTTTTGTAATATTACAATTATATTACAATTTTGAAATAATGTTTGATTTTTAATTGCCTTGTGATATAATACCAATGGGAAATCTAACAAATTGCATTTTAAAGGAGGATTAGCCTTGGCAAAGAGGGGAAAAAGAGCAAAAAAGAAAAGTAATAAATTAGATATAAATGTAGCAGTAGTATTTATGTTTTTATTAAGTATTTTACTTGCAATATTAATATATACAAAATCTGGATATATAGGTGAACATTTAAGTCCAATTCTAGGTGGTATAATGGGAGCAATTAAATATATAATTCCTATTGGAACTTTTTTAATTGCAATATACATGACAACAGAGGATAAAGATTATTTAATTTCTAAATTAATACAATATGGTATTTTTTTAGTGTGTATAGCAACAATGCTTAGTGTATTTCAGTTTTCTAATGGAAATATCAATATAAATAGTGAGTTTTCTGAAGCTGTTCAAAAAGGATATGAATTAGGAGAGGTAAATAATGGCGGAGGAGCAATAGGCACTGCTATTTCGTATGCTTTAATAGGTTTACTAGGAGAAATAGGTACAGTTATTTTGTGTATAGGTGTTGCAGCTATATTATTAGTGTTTATGTTCGGAATTAAACCTGCTGAAATGATAGCTGACTTTATAGAAGCAAGAAGAGAAAATAGAGAAGATAGGAGATTAGAAAGAGAAGAAGCAAGAATAGATAAAGTTAATGATGAACCAAAAGAGAGAAAAGAAACTAAGAGGGAACGTAGATTAAGAGAAAGAGAAGAGCAAAGAAGAGAAGCAGAAGCTTTGGCAGAACAGCTTACTATAAATTTGGAAGATGATGAAGAAGATAAAAAGAAAGAGAAAAAATTAAAAAGATATGATCATAAAGATGATAATTTAATACCATTTAATATAGGTGGAAAAAAGAAGGAAGAAAAAAGTAATCCAGATGTTATAGAGGCAAATTTATTTAAAGAAGAACAGGAAACAAAAGAGGAAAAAGTAAAACAAGTTTTACAATTGGAACATACTATAACCGTAGAAGATGAACATTATGAATTTCCACCTATACAATTGTTAGGAGAGGGAGATAAAAAGGGTATTAAAGGAGGAAAAAAAGCAGTTGCAGATACTGCTACAAAATTACAAAAAACATTATATAGTTTTGGAGTTTCTGCTAAAGTAGAAAATGTATCTGTTGGACCTGCTATAACAAGATATGAATTAAAACCAGCAGAGGGAGTAAGAGTTAGTAAAATAGCTAATCTTGCTGATGATATAGCTCTTAATTTGGCTGCTGAAACCATTAGAATTGAAGCTCCAATTCCTGGAAAACAGGCTGTTGGTATAGAGGTGCCAAACAAAGATAATGAGATAGTACCATTAAGAGATATTATAGATTGTGATGAATTTAAAGATCACAAATCTAAGTTAGCTTTTGCTTTAGGTAAAGATGTTGCTGGAAAAGAAGTAGTAGCAGATATTGCTAAAATGCCCCATGTTTTAATAGCAGGAGCAACAGGTTCTGGAAAATCAGTGTGTATTAATACATTAATTGCTAGTATTATTTATAAAGCAAAACCAAGTGAAGTAAAACTAGTAATGGTGGATCCTAAAGTTGTTGAGCTTTCTGTATATAATGGTATTCCACATTTATTAATTCCAGTAGTTACAGATCCTAAAAAAGCAGCTGGTGCACTTGCATGGGCAGTGCAAGAAATGGTTAATAGATATAGTTTGTTTGCAAGTAAGAATGTAAGAGATATAAAAGGATATAATGCTTCTTTAGAAGAAGCAGGAGAAGGACAAAAGCTTCCTCAAATAGTTATTATAATAGATGAACTTTCAGATTTAATGATGGTATCTCCAAAAGATGTGGAGGATTCAATTTGTAGATTAGCACAAATGGCAAGAGCTGCAGGTATGCATTTAGTAATTGCAACTCAAAGACCATCTGTTGATGTAATTACAGGTATTATTAAAGCAAATGTTCCATCTAGGATTTCATTTGCAGTTTCATCACAAGTAGATTCAAGAACTATTTTAGATATGGCAGGGGCTGAAAAATTATTGGGTAAAGGAGATATGCTTTTTTATCCAGCAGGTGCTCCAAAACCAACTAGAATACAAGGTGCTTTTATATCTGATAAAGAAGTTGAAAAAATAGTAGATTTTATTAAAAATAATGGAGAGGCTACATATAATGATGAAATAATTAAACAAATTGAGAATGCAAATAGTACGGATAAAGAAATTGATAGTTCTGAAAGTGAAGATGATGCAGATCCATTATTAATGGAAGCAATTGAAGTGGTTGTAGAGACAGGACAAGCTTCTACATCTTTTATACAAAGAAGATTTAAAGTGGGTTATGCTAGAGCAGGAAGAATTATTGACCAAATGGAGGAAAGAGGTATTATATCTGGATTCCAAGGAAGCAAACCTAGAGAAGTACTTATGACTAAAGAAAGATGGGAAGAATTAAAAATGAGTAGCAATAATGCTAATGAGGAAAATTAAATTACTAAAGAAGGATGATTATGGAAAAAAACAAGATTTTGTCTAAACTGAATATAAGAATTAAAGACTATAATAATGAGCTAGAAAAAATTTTAGAGAATAAGTTATTTTCATATGATGTAAAAAATCTTTTACTTAGTATGTTATATAAAATTGAAAATGCGTATAGTGATTATGAAACAGTAAAAGTAGAAGTACCTACTAAAAATGATTTTATAGAAAATTTACTTAGAATAATTAAAGAAAAAGCTTTAAAGATATTTATAGTTAAAGTAGGAACTGTTGAAGCTGAAGAATTAGAAAAAAATAATTTAACATACAAAATTGATAAACAAAATGGAGAAATAATTTGCTATCAAAATGAGCTTGTAATATTGGAGGCTTTAATAGATTTAGATGATACTTATAAAACAGTAGAAGTTCCATATGATTATGTTTTAGAGCCATTAAATACAATGCTAACAATGGGCAATTTAGATTCTAGGGCAGAGGTAATAAGAGATTTTAATGGTTGGTCTTGGGATATTGTTTTAAAAGAAATAAATGATATACAATATAATTACATATATGAAACAATATTGCTTCTTAATGGAAAAAATAATATATATAAGAAAAAGCATAAACTTTTTTATGACGAAATTATAAAATTGCTTGTAAGAAAATATTTTAATAATTCTAATAATTTAGATTACGCAGAAAATTTAAAAAATAGAAAAAAAGAAGTAAGTGAGCAATTATATTTATTTGAAAATAAAAAAGAGTTTGTTTCTAGAATAACAGAAGAAAAGAAAGAGTTTACAAAGCAGATTGAAATAATAGATAAAATATTAAATGATAATGAACTACTAAAAAAAGAATACTATAAAAGAAACGAAAAGTTACCAAACAAAGAAAAGATTTTTAGTATTAGTTATTTAGTAAGAATTTTAATTAAAGAGAGGGAAGAATTACTTTCTAAAATAGATTATAGCAATAGTATTATACTTCCTAAAGAGTTTATTTCTAATAAAAGTAAAATTGAAAAAGAAAAGAATTTTTTACAAAATATTGAAGCAAAAGTAGAATTAAAGGATTTATTACAAATAGCAAATGAATTTTTACAGATTGCAAAAGGCATAATAGATAAAATTGAAGAAACTAATAAAAGTGATTTAATAAAGTGGATGTATAAAATTAGGTACTATAGATATGTTCCAATAACAGAGGATAAATTTATAAAAGATATGCCAGAATTAGAAGAAAAATTTGATAGTATAATAAAAGCAATAATAAAAAAGGCTCAAATTTTAAAAATATGGGATAATTTTTGTGATGATAATGATATAACTTTTAAAATCTTAAAAGAAGTATTTAATACCAAAATTATATATTTGCAAAATATAAATATACAATGTAGATATGAAAACAAAGTTCTTTATGTAGAATTTTTAGATGATACAATAATAGAAAATACAATAAATATTAATGCTGAAAATATAAGAATAAAAAGAAAAACAAAATTGTTTATATAATTAAGGAGGAATTTAATGAAAGTAACTTTTTTAGGAGCTACAAAAACTGTAACAGGTTCAAATTTTTTAGTAGAAGGAGCAGGTAAAAAATTTTTAGTTGATTGTGGAATGTATCAAGGATCTGCTGCAGATGAATTTGAAAATGAATCTCCATTTTTATTTAATGTTTATGATATAGATTTTATGATATTAACACATGCACATATAGACCACTCTGGAAGAATACCAAAGCTATATAATGAAGGTTTTAGGAAAGATGTTATAGCAACAAAAGCTACTTGTGATTTATGTTCTATTATGCTTCCAGATAGTGGACATATTCAGGAAATGGAAGTTGAGTGGAAAAATAGAAAAAGAGAAAGAAAAGGAGAAAAACCACTACTTCCAATGTATACCGCAGAAGATGCGGCAAAGTGTTTAGAGATTTTTAAACCAGTACAATATGATGAAATTGTAGAAGTAAGTTCAGATATTAAGGTAAGATTTAATGATGCTGGACACATGCTAGGTTCATCAATTGTAGAAATTTGGATTACAGAACATGGTAAAACAGAAAAACTTGTATTTACTGGAGATTTAGGAAATAATGATATACCACTTTTAGCTCCTCCGACTATGATTAGTACTGCAGATTATTTGGTTATGGAATCTACATATGGAAATAGACTTCATATGAGAAATGATGATAAAGCCAATATGTTTTTAAATATTGTGTATGAGACTTTAGAAAAAGGTGGAACTGTAGTAATACCTTCGTTTGCTGTTGGTAGAACACAAGAAATATTGTTTGAATTAAATAGAATAAAAGAAGAGAAACATGATGAAGAGTTTTATAAAAAATATAAAAGATTAATGAGTGTTCCAGTATATGTAGATAGTCCTCTTGCAATATCGGCTACAGAGGTTTTTAAAGAAAATACTAATCTTTTTAATGAAGAAACACAAGCAATTATTAATCAAGGGGATAATCCACTAGAATTTGATGGCCTTAAGTTTACTAGAACAGCAGACGAATCTAAAATGCTTAATGCTAGTAATGAATCATCTATAATTATATCTGCAAGTGGTATGTGTGAGGTAGGAAGAATAAAACACCATTTAAAACATCATTTATGGGAACCAAATAGTACAATATTGTTTGTTGGTTATCAAGCACCAGGAACTTTAGGTAGAAGATTGGTAGATGGAGAGAAAAAAGTAAAGATTTTTGGTGAAGAAATTGCAGTTAATGCAAGAATAGAATATATTGAAGGATATTCAGGGCATGCAGACCAAGAAGGATTAATGAATTTTGTTTATTCATTTACAAATCCTCCAAAACATATATTTTTAGTACATGGAGAACCAGAAGGACAAATTGTTTTAAAAAATAAATTAGAAGAAAATACTAATATACCAATTACTATACCAGATTTTGGAGAAACTTATGAATTAGATGAGAATATGGCAATGGTAGGTAAAGTAAATGATAATGCAAGACAACAATATCTAAGATTAGAAGTATTAGAAAGAATGAATACATTAAAAGAAGAATTAGAAGATATGTCTACTATTGTTAAAGAAGACTATTTGGGAGAAACAGCAAGTGATGAAGAAATATTAAAAATAAAAGATAGATTAAAAGAATTGGAAAATCAAATTGTAAAAATAGTAGAAAATAAATAAATTTGGGAGATTAAACATATGAAAAATAAGTATTTTAATGATGCTATAATAGGAGGAAATGAAATAACTGCAACTTATACAAAAAACGGAGAATTACTTAGACTTTTGTATAACACACCAGATTTTAAACAATTTTTAGATTTCCTTCATGTTGGAGTTAAAATAAATGATTCAAATATAATATATTTACATGAAGATCAAAACAATAGGTATAATCAATATTATATTTCTGATACTAATGTACTTTGTACAGATATTGAAAACACGTATTTTAATTTAGAAATAAAACAAATAGATTTTGTAGATATAAAGAACAATGTATTAGTAAAAAGATATAAATTGAAAAATAATAATGTAATTGACCTAGATGTTAAATTTTTAATACATTCTAAATTATTATCTAATTCTAATAATATGGTAGGATCTAAAATAGAAAATAATGTATTATTGCAATATAGTCATAATAATACATTATGTATGTTTTCTAAAGAAAAGATATGTTCACATCAATTAAATGATACAGATGCAAATATTGAAAGTGGAATTATACATGATAAAGACTATATTGGAATGAGTAGCGATTCTAGTATAAGTTACAATATAGGAATTATAAAACCAGGAGAAACGAAAGAAATATGTATATATATGTATGTAACTGATAATGAAAAAATATCTGCAGATGACATGTGGAAAAATATTGAAAATATAAGAAAACAGGATATTGCACATAAGCAATTAGAAGTAGAAAAATATTGGAAAAAGTATCTAAAAGAGCATATTAATATAGAATTAAAAGAAGAAAATAACGAATATAATATAAAATTTAATAAAATATATAAAAGAAGTATATTGTTATTTCCACTACTAACAAACAAAGAAACAGGAGGGATACTTGCAGCTATAGAAGTAGATGAAAGTTTAACACAATGTGGAAGATACGGATACTGCTGGCCTAGAGATGCAGTATTTATTACAAGAGCATTTGATAAAGTTAAAATGCAAAAAGAAACAGAAAAATTTTATAAAATTTTTTGTAAAAATACACAAAGTAAAAATGGTATGTGGGAACAGAGATTTTATACAGATGGCAGATTAGCTCCATGTTGGGGATATCAAATAGATGAGACTGCAGGAGTAGTATATGGAGTTAATGAACATTATAAATTAACTAATGATAAAAAATTTTTGAAAGATAATTTGAAAATGTGTGAAAAAGCTATAAAATTTTTATGCATTTATATGGATAATATTTTAGATTTACATGATGATAGTGATATTGTAAAAAATGAGATTGAAAAAACATATCATACAGAAGATAGAAATAAATTACCATTAAGTTATGATTTGTGGGAAATGAATGAAGGAGTTCATTTATATTCTTTAGCTAGCATTTATGCAGCATTTAATTCTATTTTAGAAATGTATGATGTTATAAAACCAGAATATGAAGAAAAAAATAGACTAAAATTAGAAAGCATTAATAAATTATCTGCAAAAATTAATTTTTACAAAAAAGAAATTGAAAAATATATTGATTTACATTTATATAATGAGAAAACAAAAACATTAAAAAGAAATACAAAAGATGAAAATGTTGATATAAGTGTACTTGGAGCAGTTGTACCATTTAAATTATATGGAAGCAAAGAAAAAAGAATAATAAATACAGTGGAAAAAATAAACATGACACTTAGAACATATACAGGAGGATACTTAAGATTTGAAGGAGACCATTATAGAGGTGGAAAAAGCCCATGGTCTATTGCTACTTTGTGGATGGCAATGTATTATAAAGAAATAGGAGAAAAGAAAAAAGCAAAAGAATGTATAGATTTTATTGTAAATAGTGCAAATGAATATGGATTTATTGGGGAACAAATTGATAATAATTCTTTAAAACCAAATTGGGTTATAGGATTAGCATGGGCACATGCAATGTTTATACTATTGGTTTAAAAACTAGAAAAAACTAGATAAAATCATTTAAAAATTTTATCTAGTTTTTTTATATAATAAATAATTAATTTTAAACATTCCTATTCAAATTTCCATATGTATATTGTTTACCTTCTAGTTTGGTTCCTTTATAAACAGAATCTACTATATCATTAATTTCTTTTATATTTTCATCAAGTAAATCTATTCGTAAAGATTTTATACCAGTATCTATATGAGATATACTAGTTGTTTTACTATTAAATACAGTTGTAACTGTTTGAATATTATCTGGTAAAATTCTAAATTCAAAACCGTAGTCTATCTTTTAAATAATATTTATTTTCAGATGTGCATCTCATTTTACATTCTGGATAACATTTATTAGATATTCCTAGTAAACAATAATTCATTTTCATTACAGGTGTATTTCCATACACTATCAATTCTAATGGAATTTTATTTTTATTAATAGATTGTATATTATTTATATCATCTAAGTTTAATTCTGGAGATAGTGTAATTTTTCTTAATCCTAGTTTATTAAGAATATTTATAGTATTATTATTAAACACATTTAAAGTAAAGTTTCCAATTAAATCATAATCTTTTTTATACTTTTCTAAAAGTTCAAAGTCCCCAATACTTGCTACAATAAATCCTTTTATATTATATTGTTCCAATAAATTTTCTAGCTCGTGCTTTAAAAGATTCTTGTAATTAGCTTTTACTATTGCAGGCATGTAGATGTATGTTGGAAACCTAGAAGTAATAACTTTTAAAGATTCAGCATAAATTTTTTTCATAAAATATCTAAGTGGTATATATACATTAGAAATATATTTAGACGATAAATCATTGTAATTAAATGAAGGATTAATTACATTAAAATATAATGAAATTTCTTTATCCTCTACTTTTGTTGTAATATTATCGTTTGTATTAATAGAAAGTTTTATATCATTACATTTTCTTTTTACTCTAGCTATAATCTCATTTTCTATTTTAGATAAAGCCATTCTTCTAATTTCATTTAATTTTTTTATGCTAGGTATAAATACATCATTTTCTAAGTTAATATGTATATCTGTAAATTCAAATACTGTATTATTTGTTTTAGTTAGTTGAGATAAAATTCTATCTTCAGTTATAGGGGCATTTATTGATGCCTCTGGAACTAAATCAGACTGTATTTTAACTGATAAGTTTTTATATAGTTTATTTTTAGGAGATAAAACCTCAACTTGCATTGTAATAGGTATATTTTTTCTAACTGTCATATTACATTTTAATTGAATTTTTTTATTTTCTGATTCATATGATTTTCTAGCAGTATCTATTTGATCTTTACTAGATAATTTAAAAACTTTGTCTCCAAGATGAATATTTCCTTTCATCCTACCAATAGTTACTTTTTTTCCAATACCAGCAGATAATATATTGGATTGATTTAGCATTAACTCTGAAACAGTATATTTAGTATTTTCTTTTTCAAAACTAATAGCATCTCCAATTGCAATATTAGAATTTAATTGTAATTTTATATGTCCCTTAATTTTGTTATATCCAGCTACATTTCCAATATATATTCCCATATTGTTAGGTTTTTCTTTATATATTAAATTATGGTTAGCACTGTTAGCCAAATGACCAGATGAAAAACCGCCTCTATTAAATATTTGTTTTAATTCTAAAACATCTTTTTCATCCACTGTATATTCTTGCTCATTTAAAACCATATCAATATATTTTCTATAAATTCTAGTTACAGTTGCAACATATTCTGGTGATTTTAATCTACCTTCAATTTTAAAACATTGAACTCCTGCATTAATTAAAGAAGGAATATAGTCTAAAGAACATAAATCACGAGGACTTAATAAATATCCTTTATCAATTGTTTTTTCAGATGTTTTAATTTTATTTTTATTTTCTTCAATTAATTCATATGGTAATCTACATGGCTGAGCACATCTTCCTCTATTGCCAGATCTTCCACCAACCATACTAGAAAATAAACATTGTCCAGAATAGCAAATACAAAGAGCACCATGTATAAAAGTTTCAATTTCTATTTTAGAATTATTACAAATGTATTCAATTTCTTGCAAAGATAATTCTCTGGATAGTACAACACGTGAGTAACCTAATTTTTCTAATTCTTGCACTCCTTCTAAATTATGAATTGTCATTTGAGTACTTGCATGTATAGGTAAATCTGGAAATAATTTCATAAGTTGCTTAGCAAGTCCAATATCTTGTACAATTAAAGCATCAATTCCAAGCTCATAAGCTTGTTTAGCAAGATTTATAGCTTCTTCCATTTCACTATCTTTAATTAAAGTATTTAATGTTAAATGAGTTTTTACATTTCTTAGTGCACAATAATTTATAACTTTTTCTAATTCTTCATAATTAAAATTGGAAGCGGAAGCTCTAGCATTAAATAAACTACCTCCGAAGTAAACACTATCAGCACCATTTTGAACAGCTGCTTTTAAACATTCAAAATCACCAACAGGTGATAAAAGTTCAACATTTTTTTTCATTAAAATACACCTATCTTTTTTATAAATATAGTATAAATATTAACTTTAAATCTTCTTTATTATACTATAAAATGCTTTAAATTACTAGAGCTTATTTTGCAAATATGATGTTTACCAAGTAGTAACCAAAACTTTAAATCTTGCATAAACTATATAAACAAGAAGAAAGGGGTTTTTAAAATGCAAGAAGAAGTTAGAAATTGTGGATGTGGTTGCAACAATGGAGGATTTCTAGGAAATCTTTTCGGAGGATGTGGATGCGGAGACAACAGTATGTTATTTTTTATACTAATATTCTTAATATTATTCTGCGGTTGCGGAAATAGCTGTTGTAACAGATAATACTTATATAAATGTAAGAAAATAAAGGCAGAGAATGGTGATTTCTCTGCCTTTATAACTATAAAAACAAAATTTAATTTTATATAGCAAATTTTTGTAATTCTAAATCTATCTTTTCTTTATTTTTTTCTGTTAATTCTACTAGAGGAAGTCTTGGAACTCCACAATTAAATCCAATTTTATTCATTGCATATTTTACAGGAATAGGGTTTACTTCACTAAATAAGGCATTAATAAGTGGTATTGCATAAAGTTGTGAAGCACATGCTTTTTGCCAATTTCCAGAAAGATAATCCATAACTAAATTATGAGTAAATTTTGGATAAATATTAGAAAGAACAGATATAACACCTAGGCCTCCAAGTGATAAAATAGGAACTATTTGATCATCATTACCAGAGTAAATTGCAAGATCATCTTTACATAGTTGAGCAATTTTAGCTACTTGTGCAATATTTCCACTTGCTTCTTTAATTGCTACAATATTAGGAATTTTAGATAACTCTAAACATGTTTCTGGTTCTATATTTAAACCTGTTCTACTAGCTACACTATAAAGTATTATTGGTAGATGTACACTTTGAGCTATTTCTGAAAAATGTTTTATTAATCCTGCTTGTGTAGTTTTATTATAATATGGGGTTACAAGTAAGAGGCCATCTACACCTACACTTTGTGCGTATTTAGATAAATTAATTGCTTCTTTAGTGTTATTTCCACCTGTTCCAGCAATAATAGGAACCCTGCCATTTGCAATTTTTACACTGAATTCAATTACAGATTTTTTTTCTTCTAATGTCATTGTAGAAGATTCACCAGTTGTTCCACAAATTATTAAACTATCAATTCCTTCTAGTATTTGAAATTCAATTAGTTTCCTAAGTTCTTCATAATTTATGCCATCATTTGTAAAAGGAGTAACTAAAGCTGTACCACACCCTTTGAAAATAACTTTTTTCATAAATTCACCTCTTTTAATATGTATATGTTATAAAATTTATAAAATGCTAGTAGTAATGTATAGTTTAATTGGAACCAATAAAATTGTTGACATAAATATAAAGTGTGATATAATATATGCGAAAATCTTTTTTTATAGAGAACAAAGGAGGAGCTACGTAATGAGTAAAAAAGGAAATGGTAATGGAAGAAACAAAGAAATGACAATGGACAAAATGATTCCAAAAAGAATTCGGAACATTGCATCACACTTAGAAACATTGAAAGCAAGAACCAATTTTCGTGAAAACGATTTGTTTTTCGAGAGGCTCTGGAATGAGATAAAAAAGAATTTTGATGTGTTGTCTGCTTTAACAGATATCACATACAAAATGGAGTTTCGTTTAAAAATTGGCGAAATTCCAAAGGGCTTTGTATTTGAAGTGGTTGTATTGCATTATAGGTACAAAACTTATGAAACAGCAACATACACTCGTAAAACGGTGTATTTACCAGAAAAAGACATAAGAACTTATCGCAGGAACAAAGATTATATAAAGCGAAAACTGGAAGAAAGATGTTTGAAAAATTGGATTGCGTATTGGGATGACAAGGAAACTAATCACATCACGCTCACGTTCTCTACGGAAAAAATTTCTGCTTAATAGCAGAGGATTTAGCAAAGTTTTATTTTAGAACTTTAGAGTGCTTACTTTTTAAGTAGCACTCTATTTTTAAAACCACATAAATTGACATAACATGTAAAATGTTGTATAATAAAATATATTATTTTTATTAAGGATAGGAGCGAAGGAAATGAATAGAATGAAGACTTTAGCAATTATGCGGGGAAGAGAAGGGAAGAGTTCAAAAGAAAGTATAATTGATTTTATTTCTATACATATTTCGAATTTAATGGAAATGTGTATGAGATATTCGAAACAAAGGGAAGCAATAAATGCCTCTGCCAAAGTATCTGTAAGTGAGACATATTTTAAACTGAATGTTAAGCTTTACGAAATTGATAGAAAAGTATTTGAAGATACTTTTTATCTAAGAAATGAACCATGGCTATTGGAATGTTATCATGATAACTTTCCTTGTATTGTGGATTACATTAGGAAAAAGTTGATTATTTCTGGTTGTGAGTGTCGTTCGCAAATTGAATATCCTACAATCCGATTCGAATTTGAGTGGATAAAAAAATAATATTTGTAGAAGCTTTAGTTATGTAGTTTATACATACTAAAGCTTTTTTTATGTAATAGGAAATTTTTATATAAGAAAAAATAATAATTTTTTTGTTTATAAATGAAGAAAACCAAAACAACCAAAAAAGTTGACATAAATTGCAGAAAATGATATACTCAGTGTATGTCCATTTGCTTATCCCAAAAATTAAGGAGGAATTCTAAATGAAAATGAAGGACATGGTTATGAGTTCAATGTACCAAAATTCTGTTGCAGAGCTGAAAAGCGGAGAAGAGTTGTGGAAGCGGATTCAAAGTCTTTTGATAAAACAAGTTGCTTGGTATGTATTTACTGGGCAAGCAAAGGACATAAGAGCCATAACTCTAAGTATCAAGAAAGACGAAACAAACAACAAAATTATTGTTGGTAAGGTTTTGGAATTTGATGATGCAGACTACGAAAAGATTGTGGGCACATGGTATGTTGGGGACGAAGGAATAGAATTTCTCAACAATCACACTCATGAAATGGAAGATTGGGCTAGAAGCGAAGGCTTAAGTTTCCATGATAGTACAGAAACAGAAACGTTCTATTTCTGTATGACACTTAAGGGACAATATGAGCTTTAATAAATATAAGCTCATAAGTAACCCAAAACTTAAGGAGGTATTTTAATGCGGCTTAAGGATTTAGTTATTCTTGCAAAGCAAGAGGGAGAAATTCCTGAGAAGAGGCCTGCTACGGGACAGGAATTGGCAGAACAAATAAAATCGATGGTTATGGGGCAGTATATGTGGTTTGTTTCAAATAACCATCAATTAAGAAAAGCAACTGATATTAACATCATCTTTAAAGAGAAAGATGATAAGCTTATAGTTGCGAAAACTGTTCAGTATGATGGGTTGCAGGGTGAGTATAGGCAATTAATTGCCATTTGGGATATTTCTCCTGCGGAAAAAGCAGTATTAAATACAATGATAGGGCCACTCCATGAGTGGGCAAAGGAGGAAGGATTGGTTTTTTATATACTAATGGAACTGCAAAAAGGGTTTGGATTTAATCTTTCCCTCGAGGGATAAAAATAAGCTTTGGCTAAATAAAAGCTTATAAATGTAAAGGATTACTAATATTTATTGTTAGTAATCCTTTGTTAATAATTATAATTATAATAAAAAATATTGTTTTATTCACGAAAAAATGGTAAAATAAATATGGTTAAAAACCAAGTTTACAATCCAAATATATAACAATCCGAAAATCTATATTTTCAAAAATATAACTCCAATTGGTACAAAATATATGTTAAAAATAGGAGGTAAAATGTTAGAACTAAAAAATATTTGTTTTACAAGAGATAATAAAAAGATACTAAATAATGTAAACTTGCAAATAGATAATAATAAAATGATAGTAATTACTGGTCCAAATGGTTCTGGAAAATCAACTTTAGCGAAGATTATTATGGGAATTGAAAAACCAGATTCTGGAACTATAATTTTTGATGGAAAAGATATTACTAAATTAGATATTACTGAAAGAGCAAAGGCTGGTATAGGATTTGCTTTTCAACAACCAGTAAGATTTAAAGGATTAACAGTAAAAGATTTAATTGAAATATCAGCTGGTAACAGCATTAAGGTGTGTGATGCTTGCGATGTATTAGCTGATGTTGGATTATGTGCACAAGAATATTTAAATAGAGAAGTAAACAATGGGCTTTCAGGAGGAGAATTAAAAAGAATAGAAATAGCAATGTTAGCAGCTAAAAAATCTAAACTTACTATATTTGATGAACCAGAAGCAGGAATTGATTTGTGGAGTTTTAATAATCTTATATCTGTATTTGAAAAAATGCATGATGATATAAAAGGTTCAATTGTTATAATTTCACATCAAGAACGAATTCTAAATATTGCAGATGAAATAGTATTAGTTACAAATGGCAGAATTGATAAACATGGATCAAGAGAGGAAATGTTGCCTCAAATTTTTGGAAAAATAAAACCATGCCATAAACTTACTGATAATGAAAAATGCATCAAAGGAGGGACAAACTAATATGGATTTAATTGAGAAGAATTTATTGAAACAGATTGCAGATATAGAAAAAACACCAATGGGAGCATATAATATTAGAGAAAACGGAAAAGGAATTGCAAGAAATACAACAGCAAACATTGATATTGTAACTAAAAAAGACAAGCCTGGTATTGATATTATTATAAAACCAAATACTAAAAATGAGAGTGTACATATTCCAGTAATATTAACACAAGGGGGATTAAATGATTTAGTTTATAATGACTTTTATATTGGAGAAAATGCAGATGTTGTAATAATTGCAGGTTGTGGAATTCATAATAGTACTTGTGATACTGCTCAGCATGATGGAATACATACCTTTTACTTAGAAAAGGGAGCAAAACTTAAATACATTGAAAAACATTATGGTGAAGGTGATGGAACAGGTGATAGAATTCTAAATCCAAAAACTATAATAAACTTAGACGAAAATTCTTCAATGGAAATGGAGTCTGTACAAATAAAAGGTGTTACTTCAACTATAAGAGAAACATTTGCAAATATGAAGGCTGGTAGCAGTTTAGTAATATCTGAAAGAATAATGACAACTGGTAAACAATTTGCAAAAACAATATTTGATGTGAATTTAGATGGGGAAGATGCAAGTGTTCATGTAGCTTCTAGATCTGTTGCAGAAGATGATTCAGTACAAGAATTCATTTCAAATGTAAAAGGTAATACAAAATGCTTTGGACATGTTGAATGTGATGCAATTATTATGGGAAATGCTAAAGTTATATCAGATCCAAAAATAGAAGCAAATAATGTAGATGCTAGTTTAATACATGAGGCAGCAATTGGAAAAATAGCAGGAGAACAATTAACCAAACTTATGACTTTAGGATTAACTGAAAAAGAAGCAGAAGAGCAAATAATTAATGGATTTTTAAAATAGAATTTATAGAAAAGAGCATGTGGGAAAAATAAATTTCTTGCATGCTCTTTATATATTTTTTTATTCTTTATCATCTTCTATCATTTTAGCTACTATTTGTACTGCATTTGTTGCAGCACCTTTTCGAATATTGTCTGCAACTACCCAAAGATTTACTCCAGAATCAACACTATTATCTCTACGTATTCTACCAACATATACTTCATTATGTCCAGTAACATTAATTGCAAGAGGATATATATTATTTTTTATATCATCTTCAACAATTAAACCAGGAAAACTTGATAGAGTAGATACTAAATCATCCATATTGAAATCTTTTTCAAATTCTACATTTATAGATTCACTATGGCAATTAAAAACTGGTACTCTTACTGTAGTAGCGGTAATTTTTAGATTAGGATTTTTTAGTATTTTACGTGTTTCATTTATCATTTTTTCTTCTTCTTTTGTATATCCATTATCTAAAAATACATCAATATGTGGTAGACAGTTAGAAAATATAGGATAGTCGAATTTTTTTAGCTCATATGCTGAATTACTTTCAAAGTTTTTAAAATTAACAGCATCAAAATTATTTATACTATCTTCTGAAACTTCGTATTCATCATTAGCATATGCAATATCAGTTAAATTATTTTTTATACCATTTTCTAAATCCAATACTCCATTTCTACCAGCTCCAGAAACAGCTTGGTATGTAGAATAAACTATTCTTTTTATCTTATATTTTTCATCTAATGGCTTTAGTGCTACAACAGCTTGGATTGTAGAACAATTAGGATTTGCAATAATACCATGATTATTTTTTATTTCCTCTGGATTTACTTCTGGAACAACTAATGGAACGTCTTTATCCATTCTAAATGCACTACTATTATCTACTACAATACATCCTTTAGAAGCTGCAATTGGAGAGTATTTTTTTGAAGTAGATCCACCTGCAGAAAATATTGCATAATCAAAACCACTATCAAAAGAGTTTTCATTTAATTCTTGTACAATATATTCTTTATCCATAAACTTTACTTTTTTGCCTGCAGAATTAGCTGAAGCAAAAAGTACATATTCAGAAATAGGTAGATTCATTTCTTCTAATACTTTCATTACAGTTCTTCCTACTAATCCAGTAGCTCCTACAATTGCTAATCTGTAATTTTTCATTAAACATCATCCTTTACATTATTATTTGTATTATTATATTATAAAATAAGAAAAATGTTAAGGCTATAAAAAATAATTTAGCAATTTTATAAAAAATTGTAGAAAATGCATTTATAAATGATGAAAAATATGATACAATGATTCCAATTCAAAAAATATTGAGATTAATTAAAAGTTTTATAGGTATACTTAAAAACCTAAATTTAATATGGGGAAAGATTCAAAGTGGATAGACAGCAAATAATATCAAAAATTACAAGTGATGAAGATAAACTGTTAGTGTCAAAAATGTTGGATAAAATAGATTTTATGAATAAACGTAATTCTATTGAATATACAGATTTTTTAGATATGAGACAAAGGCAATTATTAGAAAAAATATTAAAAGAAATAAGATTCAATAATTATATTGCTACAGGAGGATTTAAATCAGCAGAAAGAACAGTTTTAATATTTTATCCAGAAAAATTAGAAGAATTATTTAATAATAGTTTTTTTGATTATAATACAATATTAAATGGAGTTAGGATAAAACTTCCAAATGAGCTTAAAGGTATATATAGACATAGAGATTATTTGGGTGCGATAATAAAAGTAGGACTAAAAAGAGAAAAAGTAGGAGATATAATTGTATATAAAGATGGAGCAGATTTAATAGTTTTAAAAGATGCAGCAAAATATGTATTAGAAGGATTACAAAAATTAACTAGATTTAGCAAATCAGAATTTGAAAATATTAAATTAGAAGAATTGAATATAGAAGAACCTAAATTGCAAATTTTAAACATTATTGTTCCTTCAATGAGAATAGATAGTATTTTATCTGAAATAGTTAGAACTTCTAGAGCAAAAGCGCTAGAAATAATAAAAGAAGAAAAAGTATTTATAAACCATGAAATAGTAACTAAAGGTTCAAAAGAAGTAAAACCAGCAGATATGATTACTGTTAGAGGAAAAGGAAGATTTAAAGTTAATGGAATTATTAATAATACTAAAAAGGGAAATTTAATATTAGAAATAGAAAAATATATTTAGAAAAAGAAAGGAGAGTATAATTAATTTATTTAGTTATACAATAGAAAAATGATATTAATTGATGGAAAAGCTGTTGCAAAAAAAATAAGAGAAAATTTAAAAGATAGAGTGCAAGATTTAAAAAATAAAGGAATAAAACCTAAACTTGCAGTTATAATGGTAGGAAATGATAAAGCATCTAGTATATATGTTAAAAACAAAAGTAAAGCTTGTAATGAGCTGGGAATAGAATTTGAAGAATTTTTTAAAGATGATTCAATAAGTCAAAAAGAATTAATTGATTTAATTAAAGAATTAAATGATAGAAAAGATGTACATGGAATATTATTACAAAGTCCTATTCCTAATAATTTAGATATACGAGAGGCATTTAATACAATAGATTATAGAAAAGATGTAGATGGATTTAATCCTATAAATGTAGGAAAATTATCTATAGGTGAAGATTCATTTATTTCATGCACTCCTTATGGTGTTATAAAACTATTAGAAGAATATAATATAGAAGTGCAAGGAAAAAATGCAGTTGTTATTGGAAGAAGTAATATTGTAGGTAAACCACTAGTACAATGTTTATTAAATAAAGATGCTACAGTAACAATTTGTCATTCTAAAACAGAAAATATAAAAGAAATTACAAAAAATGCAGATATATTAATTGCAGCATTAGGAAAACCAAAATTTATTACAGCTGATATGGTTAAAGAAGGAGCAGTAGTAATAGATGTTGGAATAAATAGATGTGAAGATGGAAAATTGGTTGGAGATGTAGATTTTAATAATGTATCTGAAAAAGCTTCATACATAACTCCTGTTCCAGGTGGAGTAGGACCAATGACTATAGCAATGTTAATGAATAATGTTGTTAAAGCAGCAAGTATGAATAATTAAACTTTAATATTCGGGGGCAATTTCTTTAATAATGAAAGGAAGAAATTGGTTATGAGTATTGAATTAAATAAAATTAAGATTATAAAACTTGGAGAAAAAAATTATCCAGAAAAACTAAAAAATATTTATGCAAAACCGCAGATTTTATATGCTTTAGGAAATATAGAATTATTAAATTCTAAATCTATAGCAATTATAGGGTGTAGACAGTGTAGTGAATATGGAAAGAAAAATGCATTTAAATTTGCATATCAATTAGCTAAAAATGGAATATGTGTAATTAGCGGACTAGCTAGGGGAATTGATACATTTGCACATTGGGGAGCATTAAAAGCAAATGGTTCAACAATAGCAGTGTTGGGGTCTGGTTTAAATGAAATATATCCACCAGAGAATAGAGAATTATATGAACAAATTTTAAAGAAAAATGGTGCTATAATTACAGAATATCCTTTGAATTCTAAGCCAGAAAAATATCATTTCCCAGCCAGAAATAGAATTATAAGTGGGCTTTCAGCTGGAGTATTGGTTGTGGAAGCTAAAAAAAGAAGCGGAACATTAATTACTGTTGAACATGCATTAGAACAGGGAAAAGATGTATATGCTATTCCAGGAAATATTAATAGCGATAATTCTTATGGCACAAATGAATTAATTAAAGAAGGAGCGATACCAGTAACTAGGATAGAAGATTTTATGATTTAATAACTGAAGATGAAAAGGAGATGATTGCTAAATATGGATGAGATAAAGAACAAAAAAATAAATGTGAATATATATACAAGATATAAAATGTTTTCTTGGGATTTACTATTTTATTATGCAATTATATTCTTGTTTTTTACAGAAACAAAAGGTATTTCAGCAGCTGATGTACTTTTAGCAGAATCGTTTTATCCAATTTTTAAAATTATATTTTTAATTCCAGCTACTGTTTTAATAGATTCTTTTGGAAAAAGAAAAAGTTTAATAATAGGAAATTTTTTTGTGTTTTTATCCATATTAATTTATATAATAGGAGATTCTTTTGTTTATATAGTAATAGGACAACTTTTTTCTGCAATAGGTTTTATAATTAAAGGAATTTGTGAATCTAATATGATTTATGATTCATTAGAAAAAAATGAAAAACGAGGGAGTAGATTTGCAAAGATAGAAGGAGATGGTACATCATATTATTACTATATTGATGCAATCTCAGCTATAGCAGCAGGATTTTTATTTTCAATTAATGGATATATTCCAATGATTTTATGTTTGTTATCTACAATTTTTTCTATTTATTTATCTACTAGATTTAAAGATATTGATGTGAAAGAAAAAATAAATTTTAGTATAATAAAAAAAGAGTGTAAAGATTTATTTAATTCATTCAAATTATTTAATAGATCAGCTAGATTAAAAAATTTAATATTTTTCGGAGCTTTAATTTCTGCTATACTTTTAGCTTTAACAATGCTTAGGAGTAGTATTATGCAGGAAATTGGCATTCCTTCTGAATATTTTGGAATCATTTTTGCTGTTTTAGGATTAATTTCCGGCATTTCAGCTAAAAATGCACATAGATTTCATAAAAAATTTAGAAACAGAACATTAGCAATATTAGCAATTCCTTTAGTTTTTTCATGTATCATTTTAGGAATTTTCTGTAGTTTAAATATAAATTATACTGTAAATATAATTGTAGTATTAGGAATTTTTTTAATACAATATATTGTAAGAGGACCATTTTATCCACTAATAAAACAGTACCTAAACAATTTTACAACCGCATCTTTACGTAATAAAATATCTTCTTCATTTAATCTATTAGAAAATATATTAAGATTTCTAATAACATTTACTGCATCTAGCTTGTTAAGATATATGAATACTTCAAATACTTTTATAATACTTGGTTGTATTTTAGGTATAGTTATAGTTTTGATGTTAGATAATATGAGAAAAAAAGTAGGGTTAAAACCTGAACAATATTCGGATAGAGATATAAAACTAATGGAATTAAAATAATATGAAAAACATAAAAGTATTGACAAATATGCGTTGTATTGATAATATTATAACCGTAGAAATGGAGGATAATAGTGTTATACCCAAATGAATATTTAGATAGTGTAAAAGATATAAGTTTAGAATTTTTGAATAAAAATAATATTAAAGGATTAATATTAGATGTAGATAATACATTAATTAATTTAGAAAGGAAGATGCCAGCAGGAGTATCTGAATGGGCAAAAAATTTAAAATCTAATGGAATAAAAATGTGTATTTTATCTAATAGCAATAAAATAGAAAAAATAGAAGCAGTGGCAAAAATAATAGATGTACCATATATATTTTTTGCTAAAAAACCATTTAAATCTGGATTTATTAGAGCAAAAGAATTATTAAAATTGGATAATAAAAACCTTGCAGTTGTGGGAGATCAAATATTTACAGATGTTATAGGTGCCAATAGATGTAATATGTTTTCTATTTTAGTAAAGCCAATAGAAGAAAAAGATTATTTATTAACAAAAATAAAAAGACCATTAGAAAAATTAGTAATAAAAAAATATGAAGAAAATAAAAGAAAAAAGAAATTAAAATAATACTAAAACGGAGGAAAAAAATGTACATTAATGATTTACACATATTAACATATGTTATAGCTGGAATTATAGGATTAATGGTAGGACAATTTATAGATTATTGTAATAATAGATTGCCAGAATATAAAAAAATATTATCTAAAGATTTTTTTAAAGAATATTTAAAAAATTGTAAGCCAAAATATATACTAATGATAATTGTAGCAATATCATATATTAGTTTATTATTTTTTAATGGCTTAACAATAAATACATTGCAATTTATGATTCTAATTCCAATGCTTATAATTGCATTTGTAATTGATTATAGGTTGCAAATAATACCTAATAGATTAACTCTTACAATGTTTGAAGTAGGATTAGTTTTTACATTTATAAAAACATTATTAATTACTGGTGGAGGCATAAATATATATATTAATAATATGCTGGGAATGATTGTAGGAGGAGGAATCTTTTTACTTATAACATTAATTGGTGGAGCTATAGCTGGAAAAGAAGCAATGGGCTTTGGTGATGTTAAATTCATGGGTGCATTAGGCTTATTTTTTGGTTGGCTTAATATGATACTAATTTCAGTAATGTCTTTTCTTTTTGCTGCTATAGTTAGTATAATAATATTAATAGCAAGGAGAAAAAAGATTAGTGAATATATACCATTTGGACCATTTATTGTAGTAGCTAGTATAATACCTATTTATGTAAGTACACCAGAATTGCTATTTATTCTATTAAAAATATTTTCACTTGGAACATATTAAACGAAGATTAAAATGTAGAACAATATGTATCATAAAAGGGGGGATTTTAGGTGAATCCTAAGATCAAATGGTTAAGAGATAGAATTCATATGGATAATATGCAAGGCATGATAATATCTAATCCTGTAAATATTAGATATTTAACAGGAATAAAAGCAGAAGGAGTGCTTTTAATTACAAGAAAAGAAAACTTTTTTATAACAGATAGTAGATATTTAGAAGAAGTAAAATCTACTCTTACTATTAATGATGAAATAATTGTAAATGATATTGCCAATATTACTAGAGATGATTTTGAGAATTTTTTCTTATTTTGTGAAAATGTAGGCTTTGAAGAACATTATATAACATATGCTACTTACAAAAAATATATAGAAAAATACAAAATAAATAATTTTGAAGAAACAGAATTTTTAATAGAAAAGCAGCGTATGATAAAAGATGATGAAGAAATAGGATTAATAGAAAAAGCTTGTTATATTACAGATTTATGTTTTAAACATTTATGTGAATATATAAAAATAGGAATGACTGAAAAACAAATAAGTGATGAAACAGAAAAATTCTTTAAAGAAAATGGAGCAGAAGAATTAGCATTTGATACTATTGTAGCTTCTGGTAAAAATTCATCAAAACCCCATGCAGTGCCAACAGATAAAAAAATAGAAGCAGGAGATCCAATCACTATAGATATGGGCTGCAAATATAAAGGATATTGTTCAGATATGACTAGAACAATTTTTGCAGGATATGTTCCAGTACAAATACAAAAAATTTATGATTTAGTTTTGAAAAATGAATTACAAACTTTAAAAGAATATAAAGATGGAGCAAGTATAAGATTAGCAGCAAGAATGGTTGAAAATGATTTCAAATTAAATGGATATGATTTAATTCATAGTTTGGGACATGGAGTAGGTTTGGAAATTCATGAAATGCCTTATATAAGCGGAAAGAACGACAACATGCTTAAGGCAAATATGGTAATTACTAATGAACCAGGAATTTATATTCCAGGAAATTTTGGAGTAAGAATTGAAGATACAGTATTAATAACAAAATCTGGAAGTATAAATTTAACCAAATCTGACAAGAATTATATTATAGTAGATAGTTAATTAAAGTAGTTTTATAATTTATTAAAAAATTGTTTTTGTAATATACTATTAATAATTATAAAATATACGTAAAATTTTAAATTGAAATAAGCTTTATTAGAAAATTATAGGAAAGGCCACTTGATTTAATGCAACAATTGTGTTAAAATAGACGATGTTAAAATTATGTTAATTTGAAAGGAGAATATATATGGCAGAAGTATATATGGCAGGAGATTTTAGAAATGGAACAACATTCGAAATGGATGGAAATGTATTTAAAGTAGTTGAATTTCAACATGTAAAACCAGGAAAAGGAGCAGCATTTGTTAGAACTAAATTAAAAAATGTAATAACAGGTGCAGTATTAGAAAAAACATTCAACCCATCTGAAAAATACCCAGGAGCAGAAATAGAAAAGAGAGATATGCAATATCTATATAATGATGGAGATTTATATTATTTTATGGATAATAATACATATGAACAAATACCTCTTAATGCAGAACAAATTGGAGATGGTTTAAAATTTTTAAAAGAAAATATGAATGTAAAAATATTATCTTTTAAAGGAAATGTATTTTCTGTTGAACCTCCAATGTTTGTTGAATTAGAAGTTACATATACAGAACCAGGATTTGCTGGAAATACAACAACAACATCTGGTAAACCAGCTACATTAGAAAATGGATATAAACTTACAGTACCTTTATTTGTAAACATTGGTGATGTAGTAAGAATAGACACAAGAACTGGGGAATATATGGAAAGAGTATAGGAAGGAAGCATGTGTTATGTCTGATATAAAGGGTAAATATAAGAAAATTTTAGAAGATTTGGAATCTAATATTAAAGATCCAGAAGATTTAGTATATTCAAAAGAAAAAATAATGGAATTAACATTTATTTTTATGGATATAGTTGATAGGTTAACAATGCTTACTGATGCTAGAATGAAAGAATTAGAGGAAAAACAAAAGGAAATTAACTCTAGAATGCAGGAAGTGCAAGCTATAGTAGACGAAATAGAAGGAGACATTTATGAAGAAGATGACGGATACGAGTTTGAAATAGTTTGCCCATATTGTAATTATGAATTTACAACAGATATAGCAGATGGAGAAAAAGATGAGATTAAATGTCCAAAATGTAATAATATAATTGAATTAGATTGGAATTCAGAAGACGAATTTTCTTGTCCAGGAGATTGCTCACATTGTCATGAAGAGCAGGTAGCAGAAGACAAGGAAGAATATAAGCATAATGATGATGAACCTGAAGATGACGATATGTAAAATAATATTTGATAAAAGCTCATGTAAAAATTTAAAATTTTATATGAGTTTTTTATTTGGAAAATAACTTATTGAAAAAAAGACAGAGGATTAGCATATTCACCATTAATTCTAACACCAAAATGAAGATGAGGACCGGTAGTAGCACCATTTGTAGGATTTCCATTTTCATCTTTGTATTGATTTCCTTTAACTCCATATACATTCTTAGGACCAACGTATCCGATTACATCACCTTGTGAAACATAATCTCCTTCATGAACTATATAGATAGGAGAAACATGGCAATATGTAAATTTAATATTTCCTGATGTTAGAGTAATAGTATATCCTCCTCCTCCAAGAAAGCCAGTAAAAGTTATTTGTCCAGAAGTAACAGCAATTAAAGTAGAACCCTCTGGAGCCCCAATATCTATTCCAGAATGATATGATGAAGCTCCAGCTGTAGGGGAAGATCTGTATCCAAAGTATGAATTTATAGTAGTATAACCTGGAGAAGGCCAAGCATACCCAGATGAACTAATATCAAAAGTAATATTTTGGTTTGGAATATAATATGAATCTGGGGCAATAGGAATAAAAAATAAGGAAATAAGGATAATAAAAATTATAAGAATTATAAAGAAAATTTTAAAAGGCATAAAAAAACTATTAGACATAATACCTCTTTCTCAAACTTAATTTATATTAAGCTTGTTAATAAAATCTAATAGCCCCCGAAAATTTATTTTAAATAATTTATTTATAATAAATTTAATTTGTAATATTTATTTAGAATCCTCATTTTTTGTAGAATTTCTAAAAGTGAAGAACTTACTAATGAAAAAATTAAGTATTATTACTATTACAGTAATTAAACATTTGCTTGCAATAGCTGGAATTGGTGCAAATTTAAATAATAGAGAACCTCCAACAGATTCAATAAACATGGTTAATAATCTACCTAAAATAAATTTACAAAATTCTATAAACCTTTCACTAAAACCATGTGCTTGTGAATGAAATACTAAATCTTTATTAGTAAAATATGCAAACAAAACAGCAATAACAATTGCAACATTATTTGCAATATTATCATCAATATGAAATGAACTAGTCATAATATAGAAAGAGCCTATATTTATTAATGTAGTTAATACTCCAAATATTCCATACAAAATGATTTCTTTGGTAAAAACTTTTTTTACTAATTTATTAGAAAATAATTTATTTAAAAAACTATTTTCTTTTATTGATTCCTCTAAATTCTTCATATAAAATCCTTTTCAAAATATATTAAAATTACTACATGTATAATATTTAATTAAAAATGCACAATATTTATAAATTGTGCATAAACAATTGGCAGGGGTACTAAGACTCGAACTCAGACTTGTGGTTTTGGAGACCATCGTGCTAACCATTAACACTATACCCCTATAAAAATCCTTTATTATATTAACACAAAATATAAACTAATGCAAGTAAAAAATAAAAAAATTTTAAAAAAACTATTGACAAAATAGTATAAAACTATTATAATAATAATCGTTCCAAGAAACACATGCAGGTGTAGTTCAATGGTAGAATTCCAGCCTTCCAAGCTGGCTATGCGGGTTCGATTCCCGTTACCTGCTCCAACACTGAGAACCCTTCTGAAATAAAGAAATTTCAAAAGGGTTCTCTTTTTTATATATTTATGTAAGAATTAAAAAAGAGTAATATTTTAAAGATAACAACATTAATCTTTATTTTTATTGTTATTTAATAAATAAATACTAATACAACTTATACCAATACCAAGCATTATTATAGATGATTTTATATCTATTTGATTCAATATATTTAATACTATAACTCCAATTCCCATTGCAAGTGCTACTGCTTTAAATATTAAATTTATTAAATCAGTTACCTTTGTATTTGAAGAATCTTTCTTTTTAGTATTTAAAAGTTCTTCAACAGATACTTCTAATATTTCTGATAATTTTGAAATAGTATTTATATCTGGACAAGATAAATTTCTCTCCCATTTTGAAACAGCTTTATCTGTAACATTCATTTTTTCTGCTAATTCACTTTGTGTCATTCCTTTTTTCTTTCTTAATGATGAAATAATTTCTCCCATATTTTTCAAACTTAATACCTCCTAAAATTACTTATAATAAAATCTTACTAAGATTTATAAATAAAGTCAACCAATAATTGGTTTAGTTTTCTCAACTTTTAGTTTACTTTTAAATTTAATAATAAATGAATCAAACTATATATTTTTAAAGGAAAAAGTAGTAGACAAAATATGAACAAAATGCTATACTTATAATATATTTGCGGGTATAATTTAGTGGTAGAATGTCATGCTTCCGACCTGATCGCGCGAGTTCGATTCTCGCTACCCGCTCCA
>CAJFUM010000090.1 GCA_904420285.1 uncultured Clostridia bacterium
AAAAAAGAATATTACATTTTGGTTACAATTATATTACAGTCTTTTGTGTTTCAGCATTTTTTTGGTTAAAAACCATTATCTAGTAACTAGTATTATTGGAAAAATATTAAAAAGTATTGAATTTTTATTAATAATATGATATAAAATTAATAAATGCTTTTATTATTATATATTTTTAGGTATTTTATTTTTTTAATAAATTACTATAGAGGAAGGTGCTAAAGACACCTATAAAAAAGTTATATGCTATTGCACAAAATCAAAGTTTTGCGCAATAAGAGGTGGGAAAAAATAATATATAGTATATTTTCTTACTATATTCGTTTTTTGGCTATTTTACCTTATTTTTTAGGTATATAACTATATGTCTTTTTTATTTAAACGCCTTAAAATCGATTTTAAAGCGTCGCTTTTTCTTATAATTTATTTGTTTTAAATGAATTACCTTATTGTAGCAAATTATTATATATATTAAGTTAGAATTACAAATTTATAATTTAAAATTATTTGAGGTGATTTTTGTTATGATCAATTCTGATTTAAATCCAGAATTTATAAATAAATTTTTAGATTATTCAGCTGTAAGTTTAAATAAATCTCCAAATTCTGTTAAAGAATATAATTATGATTTAAATATGTTTTTTAAATATATGAAAATACATTTTAAACTAACTAAAGAAACAGATTTTTCAAAAATAAATATTAAAGATTTTGATTTAAATACATTAAAAAGAATAACTACAGATGATATTAATGCCTTCCTCTCCTACCTCGCACTAAATCAACGGAAGCAAACCAGCTACCAGAGCTAGAAAAATATCTACAATAAGAATATTCTTTGCATATTTATTTGACGAAAAAATCATTGAAAACAATCCAGCTCTTAAAATTAAAACTCCCAAATTAGATAAACGTCTTCCAAAGTATCTTTCACTAGATGATAGTAAAAAACTTTTAAATGTTACCGCAGATGAAAATGATGAGAATAAAGAAAGAGATTTTGCCATAATTACTCTATTTCTTAATTGTGGATTGCGTTTGTCTGAATTAGTAGGAATAAATTTATCAAATATAGATTTTGGTGAGTATAGGCTTACTGTAATTGGTAAGGGTAATAAAGAACGCACTATTTATCTAAATAAAGCCTGTATAAAAGCTATACAAGATTATATGTCTGTCCGCCCAAAAGATGGCGTTAAAAACGATTTTAAAGGCTCTAATAAAGCATTATTTTTGAGTAAAAGAAAAGAAAGAATAAGTAAACGAACTGTTCAATATATAGTAGAAAAAGAATTATTAAAAGCTGGATTAGATACTTCGAAATATTCTACACATAAATTAAGACATACAGCAGCTACTTTAATGTATCAATATGGAAATGTTGATATTAGAGCATTACAGGAATTACTAGGACATGAAAGTATAGCTACTACTGAAATATATACACATGTAAGTAATGAACAAGTAAGAAATGCAGTTGAATCTAATCCTTTAAATTCTTAATATTTATAATGTAATTAAAACACTTCGCTTTACATAATAGCATATTATATATAAATATGTTATTTGAAAGGAAGTGTTAATTTTGAAGTTAGAAGGGAAAAAAATAGGATTTGCATTTACAGGATCATTTTGTACATTTAAAATAGTATTAGAAGAATTAAAAAAGATTAAAAAAGAAAATGCAGATATAATTCCAATAATGTCATATAATTCTTATAAATTAGATACTAAATTTGGTACAGCTAAGGAATTTATAGACGAAATAAAAAACATAACCGGAAAAGACGAAATAATTCATACTATACAAGGTGCCGAACCAATAGGCCCTCAAAAACTAACAGACATAATGGTTATAGCTCCTTGTTCTGGAAATACTATTGCAAAACTTGCAAATGGAGTTACAGACACGCCAGTACTTATGGCAACAAAATCACATTTGAGAAATAATAACCCTGTAGTTTTGGCTATTTCTACTAATGATGGATTGTCTGGTAGTGCTGAAAATATAGGAAAATTATTAAACAGAAATAATTATTTTTTTGTACCATTTAAACAGGATAATCCAATTACTAAACCTCGTTCATTAGTTGCTGATTTTAAATATCTTATTCCTACAATAGAATCGGCTTTAGATAAAGAACAAATAGAGCCAATATTATTATGAATATGAAATAAATCCACGGGTTTCATTTTTTATCCGTGGATTTGTATTTGTTTCTTATTTTAAATAATAATTTACTATATTTTTAACTTTAGGAAGTAAATAATGACTACCACCCCTATTTTCTACATTTTCAACCATGTTTATAGTTAAGAATTGCTCATCATCTTTATCACTTACTATAAAACAATTAAACCATCCTAGTTCTTCCCCATTTTCTTCTTTAGAAGCTTTTAACTCTGCTGTTCCTGTCTTTCCAGCAAGAGTAACACCAGATATTTGTGCTTCATGTGCAGTTCCATTACTATTTTCTACAACTTGTATTAAATCTTTTTGTATAATATTGGCTACATTAGCACTAAATGCATCATTAATCCAATACTTTGTTTCTTCATTATATTCTATCTTTGGTTGTATCATATCTCCATTATTTACAAAAGAAGAATAAATTGAAGCAATATGCAACGGATTTACTAACATTTCTCCTTGTCCATATCCAGAATCTGCAAGTACAATTTCTGAACTAAATTTATTATTTTCTCCAAATTGTGATTCTGACATTGAAATTGGAAAATCTAAAGTTTTATCAAAACCAATTTTTAATAAATATTCACTCAAATCTTCAGATCCTATTTTTAAAGCAGCTTTCGCAAAATAAATATTATCTGAATATATTAAAGCATTTCTTAAATTTGCTGCTCCCTCATATGTTGTTAAAGTTGTTATTTTATAATCTCCCCAACTAGAATCTTTTTGCCAACTCGTTCCACTTCTTCCAAAATCATCATTTTCACTAAAACTATTTGAATTTAGTCCTATAGCCCCTATAATTGGTTTAAAAGATGAACCTGGAGCCCACGTACTTTCATATCTTGCAAACATTGGTGTATTAACATCCGAACTCAACTCACTCCATTCTTCATCAGTAAAACCAGTACTAAATTTATTAGTATCAAAGCTTGGTGTACTTACCATGGCAAGAACTTCACCATTTTTAGGATTAATAGCAACTGAAAATCCATTATCATTTTTAAACTGTTCATATATTTCTTTTTGTAAATTAATATCTATAGTTGTCTTAATATCTTCGCCATTTTGAGCATCAGTTTTCGCAATAGCTTTTATTGTATTTTCATTTCCATCAACTAAATATATTCCACTTTCGCTTTTTCCTCTTAATTTTTCTTCAAAAGCTAATTCTAAGCCTGTTTTTCCAATAATACTACTTTCAGTATATCCTTCTCCTTTATTATTAGCTAATTCCTCTTCACTAATACCTCTAACATAACCTACTAGATGTGCGGTAATTTCTCCATATGGATATTCTCGTTTACCATCTTCCCCATCTTCAGCTAATACTATACCATTTCTATCTAGAATTTTTCCTCTTGCTCCTAAGTTAGAATATACTCTTATTTTATACTCTTCTTTTAAATCTGGAAAGATTAAATTAGATCCCCAATTAATATAGTATTTCTTATCGTCTTGTCTCTCGAAAGTAACGGTATTAGACATATTTATTTTTCCGGCAAGAGTATCAAAAGACATATCATAATTTATAGATTTATTTTCTTTATTATAAACTACATTACTTATTTCAATATTTGTTGCTTCTATTCCTTCATAAATATTTTTGTTTCTAGCAATAAAAGTTTCTTTGTCAAATCTTTCTTTACTAGAATTTGATACTAATGTATACATTGAATCATAATCTTTATTTTGTAAAAAAACTATATATGCATTAAATACTTCTTCTGGCTTATTTTTATCTAAATTAGATATTAAAAACCATACACCTACAGCTACTATTACTACAACCAATATAATTATTCCAATTACTATTTTTAATTTATTTGATTTTTTTTCTTCCATTAAAATCCCCCTTATATATACAATAAAGCATTAAATAGAAATCTATTTAATGCTTATATTTAAAGTTTATTCTATTTAAAGAGAATCTCATAAAATTAAATATTTTATTTATTTTACTAATTCCATTGTTTCTCTTGCAATCATTAATTCTTCATTTGTAGGTACAACATAAACTTTTACTTTTGAATCTGGTGTAGATATTTCTATTTCTTTACCTCTGCAATTATTTTTATCTTCATCTATCTTTACTCCAAGATATCCTAAATATTCGCAAATTTCTCTTCTAACATCTATTCCATTTTCTCCAATTCCTGCTTCGAATGTTATTACATCTACCCCATTCATTTGTGCTGCAAATCTTCCTATATATCCTGCAACTTGATATACAAAATTATCAATTGCAAGTCTAGCTCTTTTATTTCCTTCTTTTGCAGCAACTTCTATATCTCTATCATCAATACTTACTCCAGATAAACCTAATTTTCCTGATTTTTTATTTAATATTGTATTCATTTCTTGTGGAGTAATATTCTCTTTCTCCATTAAAAATGTTAATACAGATGGATCAACATCTCCAGATCTAGATCCCATTGGTACACCTGCTAAAGGAGTTAATCCCATTGAAGTATCAACAGATTTTCCGTCTTGTATAGCACAAAGACTTGCACCTTGGCCTAAATGGCATGAAATAATTTTTATTTTTTCAATTGGTGTATTCATTAATTCTGCCACTCTTTGTGAAACAAATTTGTGAGATGTTCCGTGTGCTCCATATTTACGAATTTTATATTTATCATAATATTCATATGGTATTGCATACATATATGCTTTCTCTGGCATTGTTTGATGGAATGCAGTATCAAAAACTACTACATTTGGTTTTCCAGGTAGCTCTTTTTGGCAAGCATATATACCTTGTAAGTGAGCTGGATTATGTAATGGTGCAAATTGGATAGCTTCTTCTATTCCCTTTACTACTTCATCAGTAACTAGTACAGACTTTGTAAATCTATCTCCACCATGAACAATTCTGTGGCCAACCGCATCTATTTCATCTAAACTTTTTATTACACCATAATCTTTATGTAATAATTGCTCAATTACTAATTCCATACCTTCGGCATGATTATTTATATTCTTTTCAATCTTATGTTTTTCTCCACCTACAGTATGTGTTAAGAAAGAGCCATCAATACCTATTCTTTCTAAATAACCTTTTGCCATTACTTCTTCTGTTTCCATATCAATTAATTGATACTTAAGTGAAGAACTTCCACAATTTACTACTAAAATTTTCATTTTAAACCTCCTAAAATTTAATAATCATTTATTACAAGAACTCCAATAACTGTCATTCTTATATCCTAATACTTATAATTTATTGTGCTTGCACTGCAGTTATTGCAACTACTCCAACAATATCCTCACTACTACATCCTCTAGATAAATCATTTACTGGTTTTGCAATACCTTGGCATAATGGGCCATAAGCTTCTGCTTTAGCTAATCTTTGTACTAATTTATAACCAATATTTCCTGCGTCTAAATTTGGGAAAATTAATGTATTTGCTTCACCTTTTAATGGACTTCCAGGTGCTTTACTAGCAGAAATTTCTGGAATTATAGCAGCATCTAATTGTAATTCACCATCACATATTAAATCTGGCATTTTTTCTTTTAATAATTTTGTGCCCTCTATTACTTTTTCAGTTAAATCTGAATGCGCACTTCCATATGTAGAATATGAAAGCATTGCTACTTTTGGTTCTTTACATGTTAATTGTTTAAAACTTTTGCTAGATGAAATAGCAATTTCAGATAATTCATCTGGAGTTGGATTTTCAACTAGTCCACTATCACCAAATACAAATATACCATTTTCTCCATATTTACAATCTGGAACAACCATTAGGAAAAATGCTGATACCAATTTAGTTCCAGGTGCAGTTTTTAATATTTGAAGTGCAGGTCTTAAAGTATTAGCAGTAGAATGACAAGCTCCAGACACTAATCCATCAGCATCTCCTTGCTTAACCATCATTGTTCCAAAATACATATTATCCTTTAATAACTCTCTTGCTTTTTCTATTGTCATACCTTTTGCTTTTCTTAATTCATAAAATGCATTAACATACTCTTCAAATTTTTCAGAGGTCTCTGGATTAATTATTGTGATATCTGTTATATCTATATTATTCTCTTTTGCTAATTTATTAGCCTCTTCTTCATTACCTATAAGAATAATATTAGCAAATCCTTCTTCTTTTACCATTTGAGCTGCTTTTAATACTCTTTTATCTTCACTTTCTGTTAATATTATATTTTTTACATTTTGTTTTGCTCTATTTTTTAGTTCATCTATAAATGACATAAAAAATACCTCCTTTAAATAAGTTATAATAACACATATATTATATATTTTATTTAAAGAAAGTACAAGTCTTTTAATTAAATTAATCTAAAAACTGGCTATTACATAATAGCTCTTAGGTTATTAATAATATCTAAAACCATTATTATTCATATTTTGCATATTAGTAAGATTAGAATTATTCATATAACTATTATTACTCATATTATTATTATTTAAATTATATATTGCATCAAAGCTTAAATTAGAAATAGTAATAAATTTAATTGAATATATATCGCAATATGTTATAACATCACTTTCTAATGCTCTAAGTAAAATATAACTTGCTCCAACATCTAAAAGAACTCCAGTTCTATCAACTAAATTATTAGTTCCTATTAAAAATTCTACTCTCATAAGTTTTCCAATATTTTCACGCAAAAATGCTGGCGTATATATGTTATTTGTAAGTATTTCTGGTGAATTTTGATTTAGTTGTACATTTCTATTTTCTTTAGTTTCTATTGTTTTCTCATTATCCATACTTAGCCTCCTTAGATTTTATATCTTTAAATCCATTTAAAACATTATATGTTGCATTAAATAAAGATGTTAATAAAAATTAAGTATCTGCATATAAATTTGTTGGCCTATAAAAACAATGATCTCCTAATCGAGTATGAAAAGTACCACAGCCATTGGTAGGAAATGTGCTTCCACAAGTTGGTCGAAAAGGATTTAAATACCATAAGCATTCTCCTATTTCATTTAACTTATTTCCAGACAGAGCCCAGTCAGCTATCTCATAATGTACATCAGTCGGATTCATATTATATATATTTTGTGGGTTATACTCACCATTTATTGTTTCTCGTACACAATCAAATTGTCCGGGTTGAAATACAATATTTCGTATACTTCCTCCTTGTGAAACCCTTGCATATTCTCCTTCAGAAGCCTGTACCCTATTCATAATTACCGTCGCAACTGCTATCGTATTCTGTTGGCGAACTTAAAGAGTTCGCAGTCAATATTCTGTCGCAATCGCTATCGTGCTCTAATGGAGAATTTACTACATCTTCTATTTTATTAAAACTATCAAAGAAGAATGTTTTCCTTTCT
>CAJFUM010000091.1 GCA_904420285.1 uncultured Clostridia bacterium
GAAAAAGATATTTGCATTCTGATTATTAAAAGAGCCTTCGTTCTAATGAAAGCTCTTTTATTTTGTTAAAAACCATTATCTAGTAACTAATACTATCCTCCCTTAATATTATAGTAAATAGTTTCTTCAATTTTTTATATAATTAAATAATATTTTCGTAAAATAAAAAAATAAATTAGTATTTTTTATTTTATAATATATGAAGATGATTATTATGGAGGTTATAATGAAATATTATTTTAAAATACCTGTTCAAATGAATTCTATAAACAAAACTATTAGATTCCCTATCAATGTTATTGAAGACGTTGAAAACTCAATAAAAGGCACCAACTGTACATTTTCGGCATTTGTTATAGAAGCTGTTAAATCAGCTGTAAACTTTATTAAAGAAAACTAAATTTTCTATATGGCATATTATTATAATAAAGTTAAAAAAATACATAAGCTATTACTCTTACATATTAACTTATGTATTTTTATTTATATATGACTAATTTTCTATATTTTCAAATAATCTGCAATCTTTTTTAAAAATTCTGTATTACTCTTAGTTTCTATCATTTCTTTTATTAATTGTTCTGTAACATCAGCAACTGATCTTGTAGACATGGCTTTTCTCAAAGCGAAAACAACTTCCATTTCTCTTTGAGTTAATAATAATTCTTCACGTCTTGTACCAGATTTATTAATATCAATTGCAGGAAAAATTCTTTTTTCAGATAATCCTCTATCTAAATGGATTTCCATATTGCCTGTACCTTTGAATTCTTCAAAAATCACATCATCCATTCTACTACCAGTTTCTATTAATGCTGTAGCTAAGATTGTAAGGCTTCCCCCATTTTCTATATTTCTTGCAGCTCCAAAAAATTTTTTGGGTTTATGAAGTGCATTTGGATCTAATCCTCCAGAAAGTGTTCTACCAGATGAAGGAATTACCAAATTATATGCTCTTGCTAATCTAGTAATACTGTCTAACAAAATTACAACATCTTTGTTTTGTTCTGTTAATCTTTTGGCTCTTTCTAAAACCATTTCTGCAACTTTCACATGATGTTCTGGAAGTTCATCAAAAGTAGAGTATATTACATCTCCTTTTATTGATCTACGCATATCAGTAACTTCTTCTGGACGCTCATCTATTAGAAGAACAATCAGTTCTATTTCAGGATTATTTTTACTAATTGAGTTAGCAATTTTTTTTAATAGAGTAGTTTTTCCTACTTTTGGAGGAGCAACAATCATTCCCCTTTGTCCTTTTCCAATAGGAGACATAAGATCAATTATTCTCATCGAATATTCATTAGGATTAGTTTCTAGATGTATTCTCTCATTAGGATATATTGGAGTTAAATCGTCAAATTTAATCCTTTTATATGCCATTTCTGGAGCTTCTCCATTTACCTCTCCTACATATATTAATGCAGGAAATTTTTCTCCTTCTTTTGGTAATCTGGCAATCCCTTTTACTTTATCTCCTTTATCTAATCTAAATCTTCGGATTTGTACAGGCGATATATATACATCTTTTGCTGTAGACAAATAGTTTTCGCCTCTCAAAAATCCATAACCGTCTGGCAAAACTTCTAAAATACCTTCAACAATTTTATCACCATCATTATTTAGTTTATATGTATTAGAATTATCATCATTAAAATTTTCTATTGCTTTTTTATTTTCATTTTCTTCAATATTATTTTGAAGAAAATTTAATATTTCCTCTTTTTTCATTTTTGAGACATTTTTAATTCCTTTTTCTTTTGCTAGTTGACGTAATTCTACTAAAGTACAATTTTTTAAATCCATTCTATGCCCCCTAAAATAAATAATGTATTTATATATAATGTGAAACTTTAAAAATTAAAGAATAAAATAATATGAAAAAATATGAATGGTAAGGAAAAAACCTGTATAACAAATTATGAGGCATCTCTAATGCCTCTAATTATATGTGCAATATGGAAAGAGAAATATATTATTTTTATTATTTATTTCTCAACATCTATATAAACTTTTTCATTAGGATAATACATTCCTAATTTTTCTCTTGCTATTTGTTCTATATATTCATTAGAATTGATATTATCTTTCATATTTTGTAGCTCTTTTTGTTCATCCTCAGCCACTTCTATATCTTCTTTATATTTAGCTTTTTCAACAGAATACGAATTTAGAGTTTTTTGTTGCATTATTAAAGTATAAATAAAATATAATATAAAAGCTAAAATCAATATTTTTTTATATAGTTTACTTGTTTTTTTATTTTTCATATGTATTTTCACTCCAGAATTAATCTATTTATATTTTTCTACATATTTACAAAAAATCCTTCTTTTTTATCTAATTTTTTGGCACTTTTTGTTTATTTTTATCCTTTATATGTATTTTAGGTAATTTTGAATACAATTTTTTAGAATTTATGTAAATTGGTCTAATTATATATTTTTTTATAAAATTTACTATCAATTTAATGGGATAACCTAATATTTTTTTGATTGTAGTAATAATTTTAACAAATATATTAATGAAATATTTACTAAATAACAGCAGATAAAAAATAGCTCCTAATATAATTCCTATAAATATAAAACTTCTTAACTCTCCATTATTAAATGTAAATATGCTAAATAATAATATAAATCCAGATAGAATCCAGAATAGAAAATCTTCTATATATGTTATAAAGTCGCCTGTCTTAAAGCTCCTTCGTAAAATTCTAAATATATCAAAGAGTATTCCAATAACTATTCCTACTACAATGAAGATAAGAAAAACATATAACTGATTTAAACTCAAAATATATCCTCCTTGTATTATTATTATGTTTATTTAAAAATCTTATTAAAGAATCCTCCTCCATTTTTCTTTTCTAATTCTTTGTCACTATATCCAAGATTATAAATTTCTCCATCAACTATAACTTCTGCAGTATCTAAACTAAGTTTATTAATTCTTAGATTTTCTCCTTTTACAGTTAAAAGACCAAGTTCTGTTTCCAATATAACAATTTGGTCATCAAAACTAAGAACATCTAATACTCCAGATATACTTAATTTTTCTCTATTTTCTAAAATTAAATTTTGAATAGTATTATTATTTGGTAAATTATTATTCTTTCTTTCATCTATAGTCATATATCTACCTCCATCTAAACTCTATAGAATATTATATTCGTAACTTGTCTATTTTAGAACTTATATTTACTAATAAACTAAATTATTAAGAAAATTTTATACAAAAAAGAAATGTAAACACAAAAAAATGTGTTTACATTTCTTTTATCATTTATAATTTTTGGTTTGCAGATTTCATTACATCATCAATTATATCCATTCTACCTCCGGATAATACTTGCACTAAATCGAATCCAGGTCGTCTATTCCCTTCTATTATTACTGGCCCGTTTTCTGAAATAGCAACATCCCATCCAACAACTAGAATCTTATCACTTTTTAAACTTGCTTCTAATACCATGCGCTTAGCATCTTCAAACAATGGAATTTGAAAACCATCAAATTTAACTTTTGATACTGGATGTACTTCATATTTATTTAAATCTTTATCAATCGCATCTCCAACTAGTTTGCCTGTATTTATATCTATATTTACTCCCATTCCTTTTGCATGGAAATTATCTATATCATTTACACCATTACCTACTCTTAATCCCATCCAAATTATTCTAGGAGTATTATGGTCATTAAAAGTCATAATTCTCATTGTATTTACACTTTTCTCACAAAGTTTATTCATTTCATGGTGCTGCTGAACTACTTCTTCCATAAAAATTCTATTCTTTATAGCATTATTGAAATATTCTTTTCTATCGATTATTTGGTTGGTATGTTCTTTTTTTACATCAGCTCCACCCAAACCATCATATGGCTTAGAAATAAATGTATCATGTTTGTTTAAAAAATCCTCAAATTGATTATATTCTCCTTCTCTAGGAACAATAAAATCTCTTTTTGTAAAATCTTTAAAATCAGCTAAAAAGTCTGGTTTGATGGTATACCTTTTTTTATACAAACTTGGAGATACCGTTTCATAAAATTTATTTTCTGTTTTTGTACTTACGTATTTTTTACGCTCTTTTTTTGATTTATTATATAGCTGGTAGTTTAGATAATCTGTCAATCCAAAGCCATATTTAAATGTACAATATCCTGTATCTAATACTAATTTATAAAAATTTTTATTCTCTTTTTTAGCTACAGATTTTAATTTGTCAAAAAAATTTTTATAATTAGCTGAAAAAATATATGAATAAAATGCCATTTGTGTATTTTCTAAGATAAACTTAGATTTCTCCTTTCTTAATTAAATTATGATATTAGCTCATGGTGTAATTGTTCTAATATTTTGTTACTAACTTTTTCTTTAGTCATAATAGATAATTTACATTCTTCTAGTTGAATATCAAAAATATCTACAGAATTTATATTTAATAACTCTAAGGTTTTCCTTATTACATTATCATTATTTAATATTCCATAACCTACTAAAGATATACGAGATATATTAGTAAAAGCTGAATTAAACATTGACAATTCATTTTCTAATAACTCTTGGAATGTGCCTAAATCGGATGCTTTAATAGTAAAGCTTGTGTTAAAGCTACTAGTGCTATTATTAACCATATTAGTAGGAATTATACCATTAGATAGCAAAGTAAAATATAGTTTATTTAACATATCTGGGTTATAGCTTTCATATTTTAATGTTATTAAAAATAAATTATCGTTTTTAACTATACTTTTTACACTGCTTTCTTCAATTTTACTATTTATTACTGTACCTACATTATTATTAAAAGTTGACCCAGTTTCTATTAAAACATTGTATCTTTTGGCTATTTCTACACATCTATTATGAAGAACTTTGGCTCCTTCATTAGATAAATCCAACATTTCATCATAAGATAGTTCTTCAATTTTCTTCGCAATAGTAATTTTGTTTGGATCTGTAGAATAAACTCCATCTACATCTGAAAAAATATAACAGTGATCTGCTTTTATTGCAGCTGCTATTGCGACAGCTGTAGTATCAGAACCGCCTCTACCTAAGGTTGTAATATCTTTTTTATCATTTATTCCTTGGAATCCCGCAACTATAACAATGTTATTATTTTCTAATTCTTTTTCTATTCTTTCTGTGTTAATATACTCTATTTTAGCTTCTTCATTAGTATTCGATGTATAAATTCCTGCTTGCCAACCTGTTAAAGAAATAGCATTATATCCCAATCTTTTTAAAAGTATAGCAAGTTTTGAAATTGAAATTTGCTCTCCTGTACTAAGTAGTACATCCATTTCTCTTTTGTCTGGACTATATGATAGCTCCTTTGCTTCTTTTATAAGTCCATCTGTAGTTTTTCCTTGTGCTGAAACTACAACGATTACTTTGTTTTTCTTATTATAAAAATCAATAATTTTATTTGCAACAATATTTAATTTTATATTGTCTGCAAGTGAACTTCCTCCAAATTTTAGAACTATAGTTTCCATTTTAAACAGTCCTTTGTATTAATGTACAAGGCTTAAATATAATTATATTTTGCCTATAATATATTTTATTAAAATAAATTAAAATCTGTTCCAGGTCTTATTCGTATAAAAACATGCTTTTAAAAGTAAGAAAAGTGAATTTGTTTTGTTATTTTATACTATTTCTAAGATAACTATCTATAAAACCATTTAAATCTCCATTCATAACAGATTGAACATTCCCCACTTCATAATTTGTTCGATGATCTTTTACTAAAGTATATGGGCAAAAAATATATGAACGTATCTGACTTCCCCATGCAATTTCCTTTTGAGGACCTTTTAATTCATCGATTGTTTCTTTATGTTCTTGTTCTTTTAATTGTAATAATTTAGATTTCAACATTTTTAATGCCGTTTCCCTATTTTGTATTTGTGATCTTTCAGTTTGACAAGCAACCACTATATTAGTTGGAATATGTGTAATTCTAACAGCAGATGACGTTTTGTTTATATGTTGACCTCCTGCACCAGAAGCTCTATATGTATCAATTCTCAAATCATCTGGATTTATATCTATTTCTATATCTTCAGTAATTTCTGGTAAAACTTCAACAGATGCAAAAGATGTATGTCTTCTTCCACCTGCATCAAAAGGTGAAATTCTAATTAATCTGTGAACTCCTTGTTCTCCTTTCAAATATCCATATGCATAATTTCCAGATACTAAAAAAGTTACACTTTTTATACCTGCTTCATCACCTGCTAAGTAATCTAATTCTTCTACTGAAAATCCATTAGCATTAGCCCATCTTCCATACATTCTATATAACATATCTACCCAATCTTGGGCTTCTGTTCCTCCTGCTCCAGGATGAAGAGTTATTATTGCATTATTTATATCATATTTACCAGAAAGTAGTGTAGAAATTTCCAATTTTTCTATATCTCTTTCTAAATTTTTAATCCCTGCTTGTAATTCACTTTCTATATCAACATCACTATCTTGCTTTAATAAATCAATTAATTCAATTAATGTATTTAATTCATTATTTATGAATGTATATTTTTCTACTTTATTTTTTATTTCATTAATTCTTTTTAAAACTTTACTACTATTCTTACTATTTTCCCAAAATGTAGTATCAAATGTTTGTTTTTCTAAAGTAGAAAGTTCTTCTTTTAAATTAGTAATGTCAAAGTGAATCACCTATTTTTTTTAACTTAGAATTAAGTTCATCCAATCTATTGCTAATTTCTTGTATGTCTATCAATTTATCACCTTCCCTTTGAATAAGTATATAAGACTTCTTTATGAATTCTTTCCACAGCAATTCTTATATTTTTTTCCCGAACCACATGGGCAAGGATCATTTCTTCCTATTTTAGGTTCAGTATTTACTATTGGTGTATGACTTTTCTCCGCTGTTGGAGCAGATCCTTTTAAAGATATATTAGTATCTTCTAATCCTTCACCTGTTATTTTAACTGATTCTTGTCTAATAGGTGCTCCTTCCCTCTTTCTTGCATTCATTAGAATTTTTACTACATTTTCTTGTATATCTGCTACCATTTGATCAAACATGTCGAATCCTTCAATTCTATATTGTACAACTGGATCTTTTTGTCCATAAGCACGAAGTCCTATACCATCCTTTAATTCATCCATTGCGTCAATATGATCCATCCATCTTTCATCAACTATTTTTAGCATTACAACTCTTTCTAGTTCACGTAAAGTTTTATCTCCAAATTCATTTTCTTTTTCTGTATATCTATTATGAGCTTTTTCTTTAATTTCTTCTAAAACTTTGGCAGGTTCTATTTTATTTTCTTCCAAAGATTTAATATCTGTAATTCCAAAAGTAGTAGCTACATCTTGTAATAAAGCTTCTTTATTTGTGCTATCTTCAGTAATATATAAACTAACATAACTTTCAGCCACATTATCAATTAATTTAGAAATATTGTCCTTTAAATTTTCCCCATCTAAAACTTGTCTTCTTTGTTTATATATTATTTCTCTTTGTGTATTCATAACATCATCGTATTGAAGAACATTTTTTCTAATAGTAAAGTTACGTCCTTCAACCTTCTTTTGTGCATTTTCTACAGCTTTAGATAGCATTTTAGATTGGATAGGCATGTTTTCATCTGCTCCAAGGGTGTTATAAACTTTGGTTATCATGTCTCCACCAAATATTTTCATTAAATCATCATCTAAACCTATATAGAATTTAGATTCACCAGGATCTCCTTGACGACCACTACGTCCTCTTAACTGATTATCAATTCTTCTTGATTCATGTCTCTCTGTACCAATAATTTTTAATCCGCCAACTTCTAATACTTTTTTCTTTTCATCTTTTATTTCTTTGTCATATTTTTCTTCTAATTCTTTATATTTCTTTCTTGCTTCTAAAATAGATTCATCAGCAGTATCATTAAAAGCTGTTGATTGTTCTATTTGTTCTGGAGTATATCTTAATTTTTTCATTTCTTGCTTTGCTAAAAATTCGCTGTTTCCTCCAAGCATAATATCTGTACCACGTCCTGCCATATTTGTAGCTATTGTAACAGCCCCATATTTACCAGCTTGTGCTACTATAGCAGCTTCTTTTTCATGTGATTTAGCATTTAAAACTTCATGTTTTATTCCTTCTTTTGCAAGAAGTTTACTTAGTTTTTCTGATTTTTCAATTGATACAGTACCAACTAAGACTGGTTGACCTTTTGCATGGCTAACTTTTATATCTTCTATTACTGCTCTAAATTTAGCATTTTCATTTTTATATATTATATCTGGGTTATCAATTCTAATCATTGGTTTGTTTGTTGGAATTTCTACAACATCCAATTTGTATATTTCTTCAAATTCTGCTTCTTCTGTCATTGCAGTACCAGTCATACCTGCAAGTTTTTTGTACATTCTAAAATAATTTTGGAATGTAATTGTTGCTAATGTTTTTGATTCATCAGCTATCTTTACATGTTCTTTTGCTTCAATAGCTTGGTGAAGGCCATTATTATATCTTCTTCCATACATTATACGACCTGTAAACTCATCAACTATTAAAACTTCCCCATCTTTTACAATGTAATCTATATCTTTTTTCATTATTCCATGAGCTCTAAGTGCTTGATTTACATTATGTACTATTTCTGAATTTTCTATATCATTAAAGTTTTCTAATCCAAATTCTTCTTCAGCTTTTTTTATTCCTTTTTGAGTAAGTGTTGCAGATTTTGCTTTTAAATCAACTATATAATCATATTTTTCATTATCTTCTGCTTGTTCATAATTTTTTACATCTTCTTCAACAATAACTTTTGGAGATAATTTTCTTACAAAATTATCAGCTTTTTTGTATAAATCTGAAGATTGTGCCCCTCTACCAGAAATAATAAGTGGTGTACGTGCTTCATCAATCAAAATACTGTCTATCTCATCTACAATGGCATAATTTAATTCTCTTTGAACTAATTGATCTTTATAAATAACCATGTTATCTCTTAAATAATCAAAACCAAATTCATTATTTGTTCCATAAGTAACATCACAAGCATATGCATTTCTTTTGTCTACCGGATTCATGCCTGCTATAGCTAATCCAACTGTTAATCCTAGAAATTTATATACTTTTCCCATCCATTCACTATCTCTTTTTGCTAAATAATCATTTACTGTAATTACATGAACGCCTTTTCCTGTTAATGCATTTAAATAAACTGGAAGTGTAGCAACCAAAGTTTTTCCTTCTCCAGTTTTCATTTCAGCAATTCTTCCTTGGTGAAGTATAATTCCACCAATTAATTGAACATCAAAATGTCTCATGCCTAGAACTCTTTTTGCAGCTTCTCTTACAACTGCAAAAGCCTCTGGTAAAAGATTGTCTAATGTCTCCCCTTTTTCCAATCTATTTTTAAATTCAGTTGTTTTTTCTCTTAATTCTTTATCTGATAATTTTTCTATTACAGATTCCAATTCATTTATTTTTTTTACTAGTGGTTGTATTCTTTTTACTTCTTTTTCACTATATGATTTAAATAATCCCATTTTTTTCTTCCTTCCTAACGTTAATAAATTTCCCACATACTATATCACTTTTTAGGAAAAATCGCAAGTAAATATTAGCATAATTTTTGTTTACGGACATAATAATTATATAAACAGACAATAAAGATAAGGAGTTTGATATGTTTATTTTTAATTTTAAAATTAATGGCAATAGGACAGCAAAGATATTTATGGGCATACTTTGTATTGTTGTTTTAATCCTTACAGTTTTTATATGTTATAGAGTTATATTTAATAACTTTTTTAAAACTAATGATGAACTTCCGAATAATAATGTGTATCAAATTACTTCTCGGTAATTATACAAATGTATTACAAAAAGTACATAATAATATTGATGATTATGTTGGACAAAAAATAAAGTTTTTTGGATATGTGTATAGATTATATGATTTTTCAAACGAACAATTTGTATTAGCCAGAAACATGATAGTCTCTTCAGATTTTCAAACAGTAGTAGTTGGATTTCTTTGCCATTCTAAAATTGCAAGTAATTTTGCAGATAATACTTGGGTTGAAATAGAAGGAACCATTACTAAAGGAGATTATTATGGAGATATGCCAATAATAGAAATAGAAAAAATTAATCAAATAGAAACTCCTGTTGATGAATATGTATATCCTCCTGATGACAGTTTTGTAACTACTTCTACTGTAATATAATATTTGATTTTTAAACAATAAAAAAAGTATAAGAATACAATATATTTTTATACTTTTTTTAGTCTTTTACCTTTCTAGTATTGATTTAACTACACCTTTATCTATTATAGCTCCATATATATTTTTTAAAATTATTAAAATTATAGGTCCTAATAATAATCCCCAAACTCCCATAAATTTAAACCCTGTATACATTGCAATTAAGGTAAAGATAGGATGTATTCCTATTTGTCCACTTACGATTCTTGGCTCAACTAGTTGCCTTATTATGCTCATAATGCACCATAATACAAATATTCCTATTGCTAGTTTCATATCTCCTGTAAAAGCTAAAAATCCCGCCCATGGTATCATAACAGTTCCAGAGCCAAAAATAGGCAATGCATCAACAAATGCAATTCCTAGTGCAATAATTAGTGGAAATTGAATATTCCAACCTAAAAAAAAGAAAATGTATAACCCTATAAGTGAAACAAAAAAAGAAATTAACACTAAAATTGCTTCTGCTTTTAAATAACAACCCAATGTTTTTACTATACCTTTTAAATGAACACCTATCTTTTTGACCCAAGTTTCTGGTAAATGATGTTCTAGTTGGTCTATCATATATATTTTATCAACGCACATGAAATATAGTGATAATATAGTAATTACAAAATATACTCCAAGAGTAGGAACTGAGGTAATAAAATTTATTACTCCAGTTAAAGCGTTTTTAGCCCATTCTGTAATTGTATCTAAAAATTCCATACCAGAATTTTGAATAATACTCATGACTTCTGGTGGTATATTAATTTTAGACAAATCAAAATTAGAAATTAAATTTTGAAACATGCTATATCCAGTATCGATATATACATTTATATTTTCTAGTAAATTAGTAGATTCGGTTATTAATGTAGTAATAGCCCAAATAAGTAGTCCAATAATAATTGATATGGCAATCACAAAAACTATTATGGAACTAAACTTTCTTGTAAACTTTGTTTTTTTCATTATGAATTTTATAATTGGTTCTAAAAGTAATGATAATATAAAAGCAATTAGAAATGGTATATAAAACATGGCTAGTTTAAAGGCCAAATATACAACAAGTATACTTATTGCCAAAATAAAAATATTTTTTATTACCTTGTTCCAATAATTCATGTCTATAACCAAATCTAATCGCCTACCTTTTTCTCTAAAAGTGCTTGTACTATAATTTTATGCAAATTAATAAAAATTTATACACATTAAAATACTTTTATTCAGCATTCTTTTTGTCGCAATCACATATATTTTCTAAAGTTTCACATACACTTTCTGTATTAACTTCTTTATTTTTAGCTAAATCTCCTAATGTTAATATTCCAACTATTTTATTATTTTCCATTACAGGAATTCTTCTTATTTGATTTTCGCTCATTGCATTTTCTGCTGCTTGCACATCAGTTTCTGGTGTACAACAAGTAACATTACATGTCATTATCTCACTTACTGGTGTGTTTTTAGCTTCTTTTCCACATCCAATTGTTCTTAATAATATATCTCTATCAGTTACTAATCCAACAACTTTATTAGAATTATCACAAACTGGTATACAACCTATATGATTTTCGCACATTAATTTTGCACATTCCTCTGTACAACAATCTGGTTTAACAAAAACCACGTCTTTACACATACAATCTTTAACTTTCATTATAGCCTCCCGATTTAAAAATTTAAAATGTCAATTAAAAAATTAATTGATATTTTCTATATTATTATTTGCAAAAAAAATAAAGATATGCAAATTAAAATTGCATATCTTAGAAAATTTTTCCATTTTTTAAAAAATGTATCCTGGTCTCATTGGTGGTCTATTCCCTGGCCTTCCTCCTCCAGGATAAGGAGGGCGTGGTGGCATTGGTCTAGGTGGTCTAACATTTCCTCCTAATAATTGATTTAAAATTAGTATTCTTATTAAATCTCGTAAAGTATTGTTTCTTCTTCTTTGTCTATTCTCTCTATTTTCTGTTGAATTTTCCGTTGAATCTTCTGCTCTATTCTCTCTTCCTTTTTTTACATCATTTACAACACTTTTAGTAGTATTTTTATTCTTTTCTGGTGGTAGGTTAACTCTAACATTAACTACATCATCATTTTCCAAAGAAGCTGGATCACTTTCTAAATTCAAATAAATTTCATCAGTCATTTGCTCAACCAATTCTCTTGTTATAGGCTTTGTATTAGATTCACATATCTTACAAACCATTGGATTTAATATTTTATAAATTTCCGGATATAAATCTAATATTTCACTACTATACCTTGGAGTTTGAGTAACATATTCATAATTTATATTTGCCGAATTATTGTATGTACTCATGTTAGTGTTTGATAATTGTATTGGATATCCCAGTATACTTCTCATATAATCTTCATAATTCTGATAATACATATTATACCTCCTTATACTTTATATATAATATGTATTTCTATAATAATTGTGATTTCAAAAACTAATTTAATTTATTAACAAGCTCTTTAAATTTATCTCCTCTTTCTTCAAAATTTTTAAACATGTCAAAGCTTGCACTTGCAGGCGAAAATAAAACTATTTCTCCTGGTTTAGCAACATTTTTAGCTCTTGTAACAGCTGCTTCTAAACTAGTACATTTATATACAGGAAATACTATCTCTAATCTTTCTGTTTCTTCCATAACAGCTTTATATATTTTAGAAGCCGTATCCCCCATTAAAATTAGTTTTGAAACTTTGTCTAAAATAGGTTTTACCAATGGTTTGTAATCTAATTGTTTATCATATCCTCCTGCAATTAAAACTATTTTTTCATCAAAAGAATTTAAACCAGCTATTGTTCTAGATGGACTAGTTCCTATAGAATCATTATACCATTTTACTCCATTAATTTCTTTAACAAATTCTAAACGATGTTTTACTCCAGTAAATTCTTTTATTGCATTGACTTGTGTATTTAAATCAACTAAGTCTGATGTAGCTGCAATTGCGGCACATATGTTTTCATAATTATGTAATCCTCTTAGATGTATTTCATCAACATTAATTATATGTTTACGTACTCCATCTTTACAATCTTTTATTGTATTATCATCCAAAATAACACCATCATCTAGTTTTTCTTTACTACTGAAAAATTCAACCTTTCCTTCTACCTCTTTAGCTAAATCTCTTGTAATATCATTATCGTAATTTAATACTACTTTTCCGTTTTCATCTTGGAATTTAAAAATATTCTTTTTAGCTTCTATATATTCTTCATAAGAACTATGTTTATCAAGATGGTTTGGAGAAATATTAGTAATAACAGATATATCTGGACTAATTTCCATTCCCATTAGCTGAAAACTACTTAATTCTAATATTACAATATCATCTTCTTTAAAATTTTTTACCTCTGTAAATAATGGAATTCCTATATTACCACCCAAATGACAGTTATATCCTCCCTTTTTTAATATTTCGTAAATTAGGGTGGTAGTTGTAGTTTTTCCATCACTTCCAGTAACACCTATAATTTTACAAGGACAAACATTCATAAGCATTTCTATTTCTGAAGTAACAATTGCTCCTCTTTTTTGCTCAGACATTAATTGCAAAGTACTAGGTAAACAACTAGGAGAACGAAAAATAACATTAAAACCTCGCAAAAAGTGTAATGCATTTTTACCTGTAATAAGTTCAAAGCCATAATCATGTATTTTTTTTACAATATCCTTATCTAGTTTGTTTAAATCTCTTTCATCAAAAACGCTAACATCTGCCATTAGATTATGCAAATAATCTATTAGTGGAATATTGCTTACACCTAAGCCAATAACAGCTACTTTTTTCCCTTTTATATTATTTTCGAATGCTTTTAATTTTATATTTTCCATTTAAACCCTCCTATAATCTTTCTCTTATTTAATATGTTTTAGAACTTTTAAAGTTGATTCTTTAACAGATTTACATTTTGTTACATCAACCCTAATAGTATTATCATAAATTGTATAATAACCATTTTGTTTTTGTAACTCATCTCTTTTTATAATATTTTGCTTAATTTCATCATAATTTGAATTATTATATTGAAGCAATTTTCTTCTTACTCTTTCTTCTAAATCAGCTTCTATAAAAAAGTGATAATCTAATTTAGGATAAATTTTCATTAAATCTCTTCCAGACACAATTACATTAAATTTAGATTTATAAAATTCTATTAATCTATTTGCAAAATTATAAAAAGCTAAATTATTCGCATGTCCGCTAGCAATAGAAACAGCCATTGATGCATTTTGTGATTGTAAAATTTCTTCATTTATTTTTACATTATTAACATATATTACTGTTTCTCTATTTTCAATTTTAAATTCAACTTTTAGTAAATTCATTAAATCTTTTATATCAATATTTTCAACTTTATTTTTTAAATTTTCTAAATTAATATCTGTAGAAGAATTCATCAAAGCATAAATAATTCCTCTATATAAATTTCCTCCATGTAATATTACAGAATTTGGAATATAATTTAATAATTCTCTACATATAGAAGTTTTTCCACTTCCAACTAAACCTTCTATTCCAACAACCATATTTTTCATAAAATCCTCCATTAAGTAATAAATTTTATGTTTTTAAAATTTTTGCAAATACATTTTATCACATTTATGAATAAGATACAAATTTTTGTGCATAATTTTATTAAGATTGGAGGTGTTTCAAATGGCAGAAAAAACAAATAACAAGAAAAATAATAATAAAAAAGGAAACAACAATAAAAAAAATGAAAATACACCTAATAACTAATATTGAATAAAAATTTTATAATAATATTAAAATAAGTCATATTAAAGTTTTTCTAATATGACTTATTTTTCTCTTATCTAATAAATTCATCTTTTTTATTATTGGTTTCGTTAAAAAATCTACGAGTTTCTAAATCTAATATACTAACAGTTTTCTTTCCTGTCTTTGGATCTTGGGCTATAGCTCTATATTCTCGTGTTTGTCTTGTTATAATGTAATCAACAAACATATTATATTTTCCATTATTACAATAATTAAGAAATTTTCTATATAAATTATATAATTCTATTTCTCCCATCTGAGATAAATCTCCAAAAGTAGGCAAACTTTTTAATATTATTTCTAATGCTACAGCAGGAGAATAATTTCCATTCTGAATTTTATCTTTTATAATATACCAATAATCATCTGAATATCCTCTTTTGTTATCTATTATCCCTAATTCTGTATCCAAACTTCTTAATTTTTCTTTATTTATTGTAGATGATGCAAAATGCTTAGTTGCACAATTAAATTGTATATTTTTCAAATCTCTAACTAGATCAGTTGAATGTTCATTTCCATTTTCATCTCTAAATACTAAATATGAATGTCCATATTCGTCTTTTCTTATTTCAGAATCAATACCAGCAATATCTAATAGTTGTTTAAATTGTTTTTCTAAAGTAGTACATATAATAAAATTAGGATTAGAATATTCTTTATATACATATATTGCAAAATCATTCTGATCAAATAATAAACTTTCAAAATTCTTATCATAAAAACTTCTTTTTCCTAATTCCCAATATAGTAATCTTACTTTTTTTAATATTGATTCCATTTCATCTGGAATTAATTTAACAAAGTCATCTAATTTTTCTATTTTCAAATTTTTACTACCTTTCCAAATATTTTTTCAAAAATTTGCCAGTATAACTTCTTTCATTTTTTACAATTTGCTCAGGAGTTCCAACTGCTATTACTTCTCCTCCGCCGTCTCCTCCTTCTGGTCCTAAATCAATAATATAATCTGCTGTTTTTATTAAATCTAAATTATGTTCTATAACAATTATACTATTTCCAGTATCAACTAATCTTTGTAAAATATCAATTAATCTATGAACATCAGCTATATGCAAACCAGTAGTAGGCTCATCTAAAATATATAGTGTTTTACCTGTAGCACGCTTAGATAATTCTGTAGCAAGTTTTATACGTTGTGCCTCTCCTCCAGATAAAGTAGTAGAAGGTTGTCCAAGTTTAATATAACCAAGTCCAACATCATATAAAGTTTGAATCTTGTCTTTAATTCTAGGAATATTTTTGAAAAATTCTAAAGCTTCTTCTACAGTCATATCTAAAACATCTGCAACAGTTTTACCTTTATACTTAACTTCTAAAGTTTCTTTGTTATACCTTTTTCCTTTACAAACCTCACAAGGAACATATATATCTGGTAAAAAATGCATTTCAATTTTTATAATTCCATCACCATTACAAGCTTCACATCTTCCTCCAGTAACATTAAAACTGAATCTACCTTTTTCATATCCCCTCATTTTAGCTTCATTTGTACCAGCAAAAATTTCACGTATTATGTCAAATACTCCTGTATATGTAGCTGGATTAGAGCGTGGAGTTCTACCTATTGGTGATTGATCAATATTAATAATTTTGTCTATATTTTCTAGGCCTTTTACTTCTTTACACTTTCCTGGCTTTTCATTTGAGCCATTTAAATCCCTTGCAATAGTTTTATATAATATTTCATTAACAAGAGTACTTTTTCCAGAACCAGATACTCCAGTAACACAAATAAACTGTCCTAGAGGAAATTTTACATTTATATTCTTTAAATTATGTTCTGTAGCTCCTTTTACTTCAATTGATTTTCCATTAGATTTTCTACGTTTTTTAGGAACAATAATTTGTTTTCTACCACTTAAGTATTGTCCAGTTATAGAATCCGAAACTAATTTTATCTCATCAGCAGTTCCTTGTGCCATAACATTTCCTCCATGAACGCCAGCACCTGGACCTATATCTATTATTTGATCTGCTGCATACATTGTATCTTCATCATGTTCAACAACTAAAACTGTATTTCCTAAATCACGTAAATGTTTTAATGTAGCTAATAATTTATCATTATCTCTTTGGTGTAAACCTATACTAGGTTCATCCAATATGTATAATACTCCAGTTAATCCAGAACCTATTTGAGTTGCTAAACGAATACGTTGAGCTTCACCTCCAGATAATGTACCTGCACTTCTTGAAAGTGTTAAATACTCTAACCCTACATCAATTAAAAATTGTAATCTTTTATTTAACTCTTTAAAAATTTGATCTGCAATCATTCTATCCTTATTATTCAATTCTAGTGAATTTAAATAATCTTTAATTTTATTAATAGACATATTAGTAAGTTCATTAATATTTTTATCTCCAACTTTTACAGATAAACTTTCTTTTTTTAATCTCGCTCCATGGCATTCCGGACATGGTGAATTACTCATATACATTTCATAAAATGCTCTCATACCTTGGGATTTAGTCTCATTATGTCTTCTTTCCAATGTAGGAATTACACCTTCAAAAGGTGCTCTAAATCTTCTAGTTCCTGCAGAAGATGTATATTCAAAATCTATTTCTTCATTTCCTGTACCATAAAGAATTTTATCTAAAAACTCTCTAGGTAATTTCTTTATAGGAACCTTAATATCCACTCCATAATGTCTACCAATGCTTTCAAAATACATTTTTGCCATTGTATCTCCACGCTTCATAACACTAGAGCCAAAAGCTTTTACTCCATCATATAAAGTTTTGTCTTTATCAGGAATTATTAAATCTTCATCCATTTTCATTAAATATCCTATTCCTGTACAACTTTGGCAAGCTCCAAAAGGGTTATTAAAAGAAAACATTCTAGGTGTTAATTCTTCAAAACTAATTCCACAATCTGGACATGCATAATTTTGACTAAATAACATTTCTTTTTTATGAGTAGCATCATCTATTATAACTATATTATTAGCATGCTTTAGAGCTATTTCAACAGATTCTGTAAGTCTACTTCTAATATCATTCTTAATAACTAATCTATCTACAATAAGTTCAATAGTGTGTTTTTTCTTTCTATCAATTTGTAAATCATCAGAAAGTTCTATAACTTCTCCATCTACTCTTGCTCTAACAAATCCCTCTTTTTGAAATTCCTGTAGTTGTTTTACAAATTCACCTTTTCTTCCACGTACTACAGGTGCTAAAACTTGTATTCTTGTACCTTCTTCTAGTTCTAATATACTATCAATTATCTGGTCAATTGTTTGTTTTTCTATTTTTTTACCACATTTAGGGCAATATGGAACTCCTATTCGTGCATAAAGTAAACGTATATAATCATAGATCTCTGTAACTGTACCTACTGTAGACCTAGGATTTTTTGATGTGGTTTTTTGGTCTATAGATATCGCTGGAGAAAGTCCATCAATAGATTCTACATTAGGTTTTTCCATTAATCCCAAGAATTGTCTAGCATAAGCAGAAAGACTTTCAACATACCTTCTTTGACCTTCAGCATATAAAGTATCGAAAGCTAAAGAAGATTTTCCAGAACCAGATAGCCCTGTTATAACTACTAATTTATCTCTTGGTATTTCAATATCTATATTTTTTAAATTATGTTCTTTTGCTCCTTTTATTACTATTTTATCATTCATAAAATTAATTTCCCCCTATTAATCATACAATAAATAATAATCTCTGTATTTATAACATTATTATTATACTACAAAACAGATATAAAAACAATAGTTTGCATAACATAAATAAAATTATATATCATTTTTTAAAGGAGCATGACATTCATCACGCTCCTCCGCTATTTCTACTATTTTGCCAAACTACTCAGATCCAAAATAAGATCTTAGTTGACCAAACTGCTCCCGGTAGGCCATTTATACTCGCCTTCTCTTTGGCTTTCTAGCCGATGGATTTCAGTACCAGTGGTACATTGTTCACATCTTGCGATATTGACCGATTGCATCGCAATGCATCTTCTGCACTTTTGGTTCAACTGTTCGATTTTCTCTTGGATTCTTTCTTCTCGCATTTTACTAGCCTCCTAATAGAAATGTAATAATATTATAGCATTTTGCAACTATTTTTGCAATATTTGTTTACGTATTATGCTAAATGTTTAAAAAATACTATTTACTTTACATATTATAAAAAAAATAGTATAATTTGAAGTATACATGTAATGACATTTGATTTACAATGTCAAAATCAAAGCATTCTAAGGAGGTATTTTCATGCAAGAAAGATATTCTGTCGTAGATCGGATAGAAGGAGTTGCTTATAAAGGCAAATTCTATATTCATCTAAACCTTTGGAAACAACAAATTTCTAAACTTGAAAAAGAAGGATTTGTAGTAAAAATACTAAATCCTACTAACAGACCTGGTGAATATTCTTGTATTATTTATTGGAATCTACCAACTAAGGCAGGAATTGCAATGGAAATGCAACAATTGAGCTTGATTAATGTTGTTAATCAAGATACTTGAAATGCTTTTCCCCATTTCAATAATGAAATGGGGAAAATTTATTTTTATAATTCCTCTCTATATATAACTTTTTGTCCATTATCTGTAAATGTTACTATTGGCTGTTCATGTTGTTTTCCGCCATATATATAATTGTTAGTATCTTCTGAATTAAATTCATTTGTCTTTACATTATCTGTAAAATTATCTGTTAAATCAAATATAAACATATAATTACCTCCTTATTAAATTATATTTCCACTTTTATATGCTTCTAATAAAAGTTTTAAATCTTCAATCTGTAGCATTAACTCCTTTCCTTTGTCTGTATCTTTTATTCTTTTCCTTTCTACTTTTTCTACTATTTGTATTTCTGAATGTAAATCCGTTTCATTTTTTATAGCATTCTCTCTTGAAGTAAAAGGTTCATGAGCAACTAAAGTTAAACCATATGAGCTATATCTTAATGTATATCCTGCTATACCAGTAGTTTTTTGGTATGCTTTTGACAAACCACCGATCAATAATAAATAATTTACCATTAGCCTTTAGTGGACTCTCTCCAGCTTTAAATTTTACAGGCATATGACCACATATTATATGACCTAGGTCTGGTTCTATACCAAATTCTCTTAGCACTTTATCTGCAATTCTTTCATCATCTTGGAATGTATAAAAAGGATTCTTTATCTCCTCCCAAGTTTCTTTTTCTGCTAAATAATATCTTTCAAAAGTTTTCATTTTGTCCTTACAAAATATCGGTGAATTCTTTCCACACCATAAATACCATAAAAAATCTTCACCATATTTTTTCTTAGCTGAACCTTCTGGCTCAAAGTAACCTTCTTTTGCTATTTTTTCAACATAATCCAAATAGGCTCTACCTTTTAGCTGTTTACCATCTACATTTACAGAAACAAACTCACCAAACATATTCATCGGTACACATCCATGGATTAATAAATTATCATTATGTATTTTATACATGCTTCCTCTTGCATATAAAAATTGAATATGTCTTTGTAATTTTTCACTATTTTTAAAACATTTAACTAATTTTCTTACAACTTCCTCCTCTTTATCAGATAATTTATATGGATTATTTGGATCTATTGTAGGGAAATTGTGATCAATTAAATTATATGTTTTTCCATTTATTAAAACAGTATTATTTTGGTAATCAATTTTATCAAGCAATAATCTATCATCCATATAAAACTCAGGATGATTTTTAATTATCTGTCCTTCTAATTTAAATTGAATAATAGCTGCTGCTTGTTGAGTTTTAGCCATAATAATTTTTTGAAGCTCATCACTATTTTTATCATCTAATTCCTTAGGAGCAAAAATATTGTCTAATTCTTGGCCATATTCTTCAATTGCAAATTCTGTAATTGGTCGTATATTAATGCCATATCCATCTTCTAAAATATCTAAATTGTTATATCTAGCACATATTCTAATAACATTAAAAATGCAAGCTTCACTACCTGCAGCAGCTCCCATCCATATAATATCGTGATTTCCCCATTCTATATCTATAGAATGATACTTCATCAATTCATCAATTATTATATGAGGGCCAGGTCCCCTGTCATATATATCACCAATAATATGTAGATGATCAACAGCTAATTGTTGTATTAAATTAGAGATAGCTATAATAAATGCATCTGCTCTTCCTAGAGATATTATACTCTCAATAATTTTATCATAATAAATGTCTTTATCAAAAGTATTCTGATTTGAATGCAATAACTCATCTATTATATATTGATATTCCTTAGGAATAGCTTTTCTTACTTTTGATCTACTATATTTAGACCCAATTACTGTACATACATTTATTAATCTATATAAAGTAATTCTATAAAATTCAACTAAATTATTGGTTTCTTTTTTTATTAGTTCTAATTTTTCTTTTGGATAATATATTAATGTTGCTAATTTTCTTCTCTCTTCTTGTGTCATGCTGTTTTTATATAATTCATCTATTTTTGTTTTTATAGCTCCAGAAGCATTTTTTAAAATATGTAAAAATGATTCATACTCTCCATGTAGATCGCTCAAAAAATGTTCTGTTCCCTTTGGTAAGTTTAATATTGCCTCTAAATTTATAATCTCAGTACAAACACTCTGTATTGTTGGAAATTTTTCAGATAAAATATTTAAATATTTTAATTGTTCTTTGCTGTATTCATTCATATTATATTCCTCCGGACTTATTTTATAAACTATTTTCTAATTCTTTAATTTTATCTCTAAGTTCGGCAGCTTTTTCAAACTGCATATTAGCTGCATATTTTAACATTTCATCTGTTAACTTATTAATTACTTCTTCTATTGTTTCGCCTTTATTAATATTATATTTAGCTTCTGCTTCTTCTATGATACTAGCTTTTATAGAATCTCTAACAGATTTTTGAATGGTCTTTGGTGTAATTCCATGAACTCTATTATATTCTTCTTGTATCTTTCTTCTTCTATTAGTTTCAGAAATAGCTTTTTCCATTGATTCAGTTAATTCATCAGCATACATTATAACTTTGCCTTCAGTATTTCTTGCAGCACGTCCAATTGTTTGAATTAAAGAGCGTTCTGAACGCAAAAACCCTTCTTTATCAGCATCTAAAATTGCTACAAGTGATACTTCTGGAATATCTAAGCCTTCTCTTAGTAAGTTTATACCTACTAGTACATCAAATTCACCCAATCTTAATGAACGTATAATTTCCATTCTCTCTAAAGCTTTTATATCTGAGTGCATATATCTAACTTTTATATTAATACCAGCTAAATAAGCTGTTAAATCTTCAGCCATTTTCTTAGTAAGAGTTGTTGCTAAAATTCTTTCATTCTTATCTACTCTTTCTCTTATTTGTTCAATCAAATCATCTATTTGATTTTCTATTGGCTTAACCTCTATCTTAGGATCTAATAATCCTGTTGGCCTTATTATTTGTTCAACTACATTTTCTTTAGAATGCTCTTTTTCATATTCTGCAGGTGTAGCACTAACGAAAATAACTTGATTTATTCGTTCCTCAAATTCATTAAATTTGAGTGGCCTATTATCGAATGCAGATGGAAGTCTAAATCCATACTTTACTAATGATTCTTTTCTTGCTCTATCTCCATTATACATTGCTCTTACTTGTGGAATTGTTGCATGTGATTCATCTATAAGCAATAGAAAATCCTTAGGAAAATAATCAAATAAAGTAAAAGGTGCACTACCTGGCTTCCTGCCACTTATGTGTCTTGAATAATTTTCTATTCCTTGGCAAAATCCTGTTTCTTTCATCATTTCAATGTCAAAATTAGTTCTTTCCTCTATTCTCTGTGCTTCAATTAGTTTTCCATTATCTTTAAAATATTTTATTCTCTCTTGCAACTCTTCTTCTATTGTTCCAATAGCCCTTTCCATTTTGTCAGAGGTTGTTACATAATGTGAATTCGGAAATATCATCACGTGATTTCTAGCTGCTATTACTTTTCCAGTTAATGGATTAATCTCGGAAATTTTTTCAATCTCATCTCCCCAAAATTCTACTCTAATAGCACTTTCACTTTCATCAGATGGATATATTTCTAATATATCGCCTTTAGCTCTAAAAGTCCCTCTTTTAAAATCCAATTCATTCCTGTTATACTGCATTGTAACTAGCTTTTTCATTATCTCATTTCTTTCTTTTTGCATTCCTGGTCTTAAAGAGACTATCATATGCTCATAATCAATTGGATCTCCTAATCCATATATACACGATACTGAAGCAACAATAATTACATCTCTTGTTTCAAATAAAGCAGCTGTAGCAGAATGACGTAGCTTGTCTATTTCATCATTAATAGAAGCATCTTTTTCGATGTATGTATCAGATGAAGCTATATATGCCTCTGGCTGGTAATAATCGTAGTAAGAAACAAAATACTCCACGTTGTTCTCTGGGAAGAATTCTTTGAATTCTGAATAGAGTTGTCCAGCTAGTGTTTTGTTATGTGCTAACACCAATGTTGGCTTCTGAACTTGCTGTATTATGTTAGCCATTGTA
>CAJFUM010000092.1 GCA_904420285.1 uncultured Clostridia bacterium
AATATAAAAGACAAGGAATTAATCCTTGCCTAACTTATCGTTTAAATTGGGGTTGCTTTTCGCAGGGCTGACCTCAATTTTTTCTTTACTTAATTTGACAATATATCGAAATATGCCTGCAAATCCAAGCACAACTCCGAACGCAAAGAATAATGAAACCAATTCCTACACAAAGTAAAAAACTCTCCATACCCCTCACACCCTGCTGATAAAATTAAACTGCCTCATCAGATGCAGTATATTAGCAGTCAAAAGTTGCTTTAACTAGCAGTGTTTCAACTGCTAATTAATACACCTAAGATGTCTAGGTGAGGGATTTAAACGATATATTTAATATATCAAATTTTACTTATTTGTGCAACATAAACACGAAAAGTTTTTTTATGTTATTATTTACAATAATTAATGCAATAGATAATGCAATAGCATAAATATTTATAAGAAATGTTGACAAATTTTAGATAAAATATGTTATAATAACACCACAAAAGTATTTTAGGACAATGTAAAATATTATATCTTTGTCCTGGAACACCATTTTATTTATTATAGAGGAATTTATGGACGAATATATAAGTGAAAATTATATGAATGAAGCTTTAAAAGAGGCAAAAAAAGCATACAAGAAATTAGAAATTCCAGTTGGAGCTGTTATAGTACATGAAGGAGAAATAATTGCTAGAGCGCATAATGAAAAAGAAGAAAAAAATGACACGACAAAACATGCTGAAATTTTAGCAATTCAAAAAGCAAGTAAAAAATTGGGCAAATGGAGACTAAATGATTGTGATATGTATGTTACATTGGAGCCTTGTGCAATGTGTGCCGGAGCTTTAATACAATCTAGAATTAGAAAAGTATATATAGGTACTAATGATGAAAAAACAGGAGCATGTGGTTCTGTTCTTAATTTGTTAGAGGACTATAAATTTAATCATAAAGTAGAAATAGAGCGAAATGTGTGCAAGGATAAATGTGAATCTATAATAAAAAAATTTTTTAAAGAATTAAGAGAAAAAAAGAAACATAAAATATAAATATGGAGTGGTATCGAAGTGGTCATAACGAGACTGACTCGAAATCAGTTAGCCAGTAAAATGGCACGTGGGTTCGAATCCCACTCACTCCGCCAATAAGGAGGAAAAAAGTGGATAAAGAGCACAAAAAGCAAATGATAAAATCTAGTATAGCAATTATTGTTTTTGCTTTAATTATTATTTTAGTAGCAGCTTTGATGATAAGATATCAAGTTGAAGGAGATAAAAATATGCCATTTAATCTTTCTAAAATAATAGTTGTTAGTACTGCTGAAGGAAATGAAACTGAAGGAAAGAAAAAATGGAATTTTGAAATCTTCCAAAATAATGATATGTACATATATATTGATAAAAACGAGCAATATTGGGGAGAAGAAAAAACAATAAAATCTGTTAGGATAGAAAATATTCAAATTTCTAAAGAACCTGTAAAGGGTGAAATTAAAGCATATATGCCTAACAGTTTAGATGGAAGAGTTTTTGATTATAATAATGATTATTTAGTAGAGGATAAACTAGAATATAAAGGAGCAGCTCAAAGTGATCCAAAAACTTTGGAAATAGGATCAAATGGGGGAAGTATATTAATTAGTTTCTGTAATACAGGACTTGGAGTATATAGTTCAGATAAAGATGATGAAATAATACATGATGGTACTTTATTAAATAAAATTGATCTTTTAGAAGAAGATATCAATTTTGATATTGCATTTGATTTAGTTATAAGTGTTGAAAATTGTAGTTACAGAACTAATATAAAAATGACGATGCCTTGTGGAAATTTATTAGAAGAGGGAACATGCAGTATTGAAAAAACAGATATGAGTGATCTTATTTTTAAAAGAGAGTAAAAAATGCTAAATAAGTCTTGCTAAATATTATAAAAAAGTATATAATACAGATGGTATGAGAAATTTAATTATTGTATGGAGGGGACCAACAGGGATCTGTGAACCTTGTCAGGTCCGGAAGGAAGCAGCAATAAGCAGTAATCCTTGTGTGGAAACTTCCATAGAGTAATTAAATTGCTCACACCATTTTTTAAAGATGTGGGGTGATATAAAATTGTCATATACAGCATTATATAGAAAATTTAGGCCTTTAAAATTTGATGAAATAATAGGACAAGAACATATTACAAAAACATTAAAGAATCAAATTATTGCTGGTAGAGTAGGACATGCATATTTATTTAATGGTGGTAGAGGGACAGGAAAAACTTCAGCAGCAAAGGTACTTGCAAGGGCAGTTAATTGTTTAAATCCAATTGATGGTGAACCATGTAATGAATGTGAAATATGTAAGGCTGCTTTATCTGGTTCTCTTACAGACATTGTTGAAATGGATGCTGCTTCAAATAATAGTGTAGAAGATATTCGTTCAATTAGAGAAGAAGTGAATTTTTTACCAACACTTGCAAAATATAGAGTATATATAATAGATGAGGTTCATATGTTGTCTACAGGAGCTTTTAATGCTCTTTTAAAAACATTAGAAGAACCACCAGCACATGTAAAATTTATTTTGGCAACTACAGAACCACAAAAACTACCTGCAACTATACTTTCAAGATGCCAAAGGTTTGATTTTAAAAAAATATCAAATGATAATATTATTAAAAGGTTAGAGTATATTGCTAAAGATACTAATATTGAAATTACTCATGAAGCATTAAAATTAATAGCCGTTTTATCAGAAGGAGCAATGAGAGATGCACTTAGTATTTTAGAAAGATGTTTGCAAGATGGAGATACAAATATAGATGAAGCAAGGATAAAAGATTTAGTTGGAATTCCAGATTTAACATATATTCATTCTACAGTTAAAGCATTTTTGGAATATAATGTAGAAGATGCCATAAAATCAGTAGATTTAATTTTAAATGAAGGAAAAGATTTAAATAATTTTTTATGGGAAATAATTAAATATGTTAAAGATATATTAGTATATAAAGCAACAAAAAGTCTAAGCATATATAGTGAAGAAGAAGTTGCACAAATAGCTGATTTGGCAGATAAAGTTGATAAACAAAGACTTTTATATATAATTACAGATTTATCGAAACTTGCAAATGATATGAAATGGTCTTCACAAAAGAGTATTTTATTGCAGGTTGAAATTATTAAACTTTGTAATGAAACTATTTTAGAAGATATAGATGTTGCTATAAATAATAAAAAAAAAATAGTTGAAAAATCAGAAGAAAAAGTTTTAAATAAACAAGTAAATGATATAAAGCCAAAAGAAGATAAAAAGGAAAGTGAAAATATAAGTCTAGAAAAAGCTATTGCAGGATTTAAAGAGGCTAAAGGATGGAAAAATGTTTTAGATAATCTAAGACAAAATGGAAATATAATGCTTTATTCTAACTTGTTAAAATCAAAAGCTATAGAATTAAATGATATGACAATAGGAATAAGTTTTTCAGATGGTATAAATGCATTTAGGAAAACAATATTTGGTAAACCAGAAAACATTAATGAAATAGCAAAAAGTTTTTCAATGGAATATGGAAAGGACATGAAAGTAAGAATAATTGAAAATATAGATTCTATTCCAAAGAAAGTTGATGATAAAGAAAAAGAAATAGAAAACATGGCTGGAAATTTAGATATTCCAGTAAATGTAATAGATTAAGATAATATATGGAGGTTATTTTTATGGCAAAAAGAGGAGGTTTCCCAGGAATGGGAGGATTTGGTGGAATGAACATCAATCAATTAATGAAAGAAGCAAAAAAAATGCAATCTGATATGGAAAAATCACAAGAAGAATTAGCAGTAAAAGAATTTGAATCTACAGCTGGCGGAGGGGCAGTATATGTAAAAGTTTCTGGAGATAAAAAAATAAAAGAAATAACAATAAAAAAAGAAGTAGTAGATCCAGAAGATGTAGAAATGTTACAAGATTTAATTTTAACAGCAGTAAATGAGGCATTAAGAAAAGTAGATAGTGAGCAAGCAGCAGCACTTGGAAAATATAACATACCAGGCTTAATGTAATATTTTAAAGATAAATAAGGAAGATAAAATATGTCATATTATTCACCATCAATAGAAAAATTAATTGAAGCATTTGAAAAATTACCAAGTATAGGAAGCAAGACAGCAGCAAGACTTGCATTTTATATTCTAAATGCAAGTAAAGAAGAAACTGATGAATTTATTTCTGCAATTCAAAATGCTAAACAAAATTTAAAATATTGTTCAAAATGTTTTAATTTATCTGATACAGATCCATGCGAAATTTGTGCAAATCCAACTAGAGATAATTCTATAATTTGTGTTGTAGAAGATGTAAAAGATATAGTTGCAATGGAAAGAACACATGAGTTTAAAGGACTATATCATGTCCTTCATGGGACTATTTCGCCAATGAATGGAATAGGACCAGATGATATAAAAATAAAAGAATTATTAACTAGAATTATGGAAGGCGGAATAAAAGAATTGATTTTGGCAACAAATCCAAGAGTTGAAGGAGAAGCAACTGCAATGTATATATCTAAACTTGTAAAGCCATTAGGAGTAAAGGTTACTAGAATTGCTCATGGAATTCCAGTGGGAGGAGATTTAGAGTATACAGATGAAGTTACACTGTCAAAAGCTTTAGAAGGTAGAAGAGAATTATAAAGCTATTTATCAATTACTTCATCAGCTTTGTCTATAACAAGAAGTGCAAGAATATCAGCAATAGAAGTAAAAAAATCCTCCTCATATATAATATGCAGAAGGATTTTTTTATGTATTTATTTTTTTAATAAATTATTGTAATAAATTCATTATAAGGTTACATATATCTTTAGTTGAATTTTTTTTAGATAATAGAGATGTATTTTTTTTCATCTCTAAAATTTTGTCTTTATTTTTAAATAAGTCTTGTATTACTTTATTTGGATCATCTGATTTTTTTATCCATACACCTACATTATGAGCTACTAAAAATTCAGCATTTTCTTCTTCTTGCCCTGGAATAGGATTTATGATAAGCATTGGTAGTTCAGATGCTAAACTTTCGCTAGTGGTTAGACCACCAGGTTTAGTAACAACAAGATTAGATATACTCATAAGTTCTGGAACTTTATTTGTATATTCTAATATTTTTACTCTATCATTGCAATCTAATTTATTAACAAGCATATGAAAAGCATTATTCATTTTTTTATTTCTTCCAGAAATAGAAATTATTTGGCATGTGGTTAAATTGTTAATAAGTGCCTCTAAAATTTGAACTGTTCTTTTTTCACCAAGTCCAAATTCTCCCCCACCAAAAAATAAAATTACAGGTTTATTCTTGTCTAAGCTAAATTCTGCATAAATTTCATCCTCATTAAAATTTTGAAAAAATTTATCAGAAAGAGGAATGCCAGTAACATGTACTTTAGAAGAATCTACTCCATATTTAATTAAATAATTTTGCATATTGTCATTCGAAACACAAAAACATTCAGTATATTCATGTCCAATAAGCCATTGTTCATGTGGAGCAAAATCTGTAAGTATAGTAACAAGTTTTGTAGATATTTTTCCTTTCTTTTTTAAATAACTGACCATTTGACTACTAAATGGATGAGTAGAAATTATAATATCTGGATTTTTTTCAATAATTAAATTTTTTAATTTTATAGCCATTATTTTATTAGTTCTAGTGCTTACATGTCCAAGAATACCTTTTTGCGAATTAGAATAAACTTTACCCCACAAATTAGGAAAGTTTTTTGCCATTTCTTTATATGCACCTGTGGTAAGCTTGTTCAAAACTTTATTTATGTATTCTATACAATCAATAATTTCTGTAGTAACTTCAAAATTGTCATCCAAGTATTTTTTTATAGATTTTGCAGCAGAAAAATGTCCCCCACCATATGCTGCATAAAAAATCAATATTTTTTTCATAAAAAACCCCTTTTTAATATGCAATTTTAAAATATTTTATCATAAAAAAAAATAAATGTCTAAATATTAAGAATAATTTAACAAATTTTAGGCAAAATATGAGAAATAATATTTGAAGAAAAAAATTGAAAGGATTGATTTTGTGGGAAAAATAAAAGATAAATTAATAGATTGGAAAAATAGATTAAAAGATAGACATATGCTTAGTATTATAGTAGTTTTATTTACAATTATTGTGATTTTAGGATTATATACTTATAAAAAACAAAGAGAATATAGACAAGCATCAGAAAATTCTTATAATATGGCCTTTTTTGAAGTTGTAGATTATATAGGAAATGTTGAAGTATATTTAGCAAAATCTCTTATATCTAATTCGCCAGAAAGTGGAGCAGAAAGTTTGAGCAACGTTTGGAGAGAGGCAAATTTAGCCTTAAGTTTCTTAACACAACTTCCAATAGAAACTAATGAAATTGAGAAAACATCTAAATTTTTGAATCAAGTTAGTGATTATAGTTATTCACTATATACTAAAAATTTAAAAGATAAAGAATTAACTGATGAAGATATGTCAAATTTAAAAGATTTACATGAGTATAGTGTAGAATTAGAAAATACTTTAAACCAATTATCTGCAGATATAAATGATGGAAGAATAAGTTGGGGAGAATTAACTAAAAAAGGAAATACAGCGTTTGCTAAGCAAGTAAGTAATATTTCGCAAGACAGTTTTGATAATTTGGAACAAACTTTCCATGAATATTCTGGTTTGATATATGATGGTGCGTTCTCTGAACATATAACAAGAGCAGAAAAAGTAGGTTTAACTGGGGAAAATGTTGATGAAGAACAGGCTAAAAATAAAGCGAAAGAATTATTTGATAATTCTAGTATTAAAGAAATAAATTCTTATGGAAAAAGTGAAGGAAACATAAATTCATATAATTTTGGATTTACTTTTAATGATGATAGCTCAGCAACAGTGTCTATATCAGAAAAAGGTGGACATGTAGTATATATGGATAGAAATAGAGAAATAACTACAGAGATAATTTCACAAGAAGAAGCGGATCAAAAAGCTAAAGATTATTTAAAAAATCATGGATTTGAAAATATGAAAGAAACATATTATTTAAAACAAAGCGGAATTGTAACTATAAATTATGCTTATGTGCAAGATGATGTAATAATGTATCCTGATTTGATAAAAGTTAAAGTTGCATTAGATAACGGAGAAATTTTAGGAATTGAAACTACAGGATACTTAAATTCACATACTAAAAGGAAATTATCATCACCAAAGGTATCGGTAGAACAAGCTAAAAATAGTTTAAACAAAGATTTAAATATAGAAAGCCAAGAATTAGCAGTAATTCCTACAGAATGGAAAACAGAAGTACTCTGTTGGGAATTTGAAGGAAATATAGATGGCTTAGATTTTATAGTATATGTAAATGCAGAAACCGGAAAAGAAGAAGATATTTTAATAATTACTAATACTCCAAATGGAACATTAACACATTAGAATAATATGTTTATAAAGCAAGTAAGATGTGTAGTCTACTTGCTTTAATTTTATATAATAACGGAATTTAATAAGACTTGTCAAAAGAAAAATAATAGCATATAATATTCTCGAAAAAATTGAATATATATTTATAGAATTAATTTAATTATAGAATTTCTGAGAGAAAGGAGAATTAATCCAGTTATTAAACTTTTAGGATTATAAAAAAATAAATGAATGAAATTTATGTAAAAGATCTATTAAAATTGTGTAATGGAAAATTAGTTATAGGAAATGAAGAAGATATAGTAGAAGATTTTACAAATGATACAAGAAAAATTAGCAATGGAGGTACATATGTAGGTTTTAAAGGAGAGCATAATGATGGGAATCTATTATATAAAGATGCTTTAAATAATGGAGCAAAAGTTTGTATATTAGAAGAAAATAGTGTTGCAAATAAAATAGATATAGAAAATATAAAAGAAAAATATAATAATAGTAATATAATTTTAGTTGATGACACTATTAAAGCGATACAGAAGCTGGCAATATATAAAAGAAATAAATACAATATTCCTGTAGTAGGAATAACAGGAAGTGTAGGTAAAACAAGTACTAAAGATATAGTTGCAAGTGTTATGTCAAAAAAATATAAAGTTTTAAAAACTTTAGGTAACTTTAATAGTCAAATAGGTCTTCCTTTAACAATATTAGGACTAAAAGATCATAATGCCATGGTATTAGAGATGGGAATGAATCAATTAGGTGAAATAAGAAGATTAACAAATATTGCAAAACCAACAATTGCTGTTATTACTAATATAGGTACTGCACATATTGGTATATTAGGTACAAGAGAAAATATTTTAAAAGCAAAATTAGAAATAATTGAAGGCTTGGAAAAAGACGGAGTTATAGTAATAAATAATGATAATGATCTATTATGTAATTGGGCTAAAGAAGAAAAAAATCTAAAAATAAAAACATATGGAATAGAAAATAAAAGCGATATAATGCCATATGATATAAAAACTTCGGAAAAAGGAAGTTCATTTAAAATAAAAATAGACAACAAAGAATATAATGTTAGTGTTGCAGTGGGAGGAAACCACTTTGTATTAAATAGCTTATGTGCGATATCAGTAGGAAGATTATTGAATATAGATATGGAAGATATACTAGATGGAATTGCAAATTTTGAACTAACTAAAAGAAGAATGCAAATAGAAAAAAATAAAAAAGGAATTATAATTATAAACGATTGCTATAATGCAAGTTATGATTCAATGAAAGCAGCTATAGAATATTTATCTAAGTTAAATGCAAATAAAAAAATAGCTGTTTTAGGAGATATGTTAGAATTAGGAAATTATTCAAAATATTTTCATGAAAAAATTGGGGAGGAAGTTGCAAAAAATAAAATAGATATATTAATTACAGTAGGAGACTTTGCAGTAGATATAGCATATAAAGCAAAAGAAATGGGAATAAATAAAGAAAATATATTTATATGCCATAATAATATAGAAGCAATAGAATTGATAAATAAAATGGCAAAAGATGGTGATGCAGTATTATTAAAAGCATCAAATATAATGAATTTCCAAGAGATTTTTGATAAAATTATTTAATAAGAAAGGATGGAGTTAAAGTGAATAAATTAAAATTAGGAGTTATTTTAGGAGGAATGTCAACAGAACATGATGTTTCTATAACATCAGGAACATCTGTTATTAAAAATTTAGACAAAACAAAATATGATATATATCCTATATATATTGATAGAAATGGAGAATGGTTTCAATATAATAAAAGAATAGAAGATATAGAAATTTTGGAAGTGGGAGAAAAAATAGAAGAAATAGCACCTATAGCCAATCCAATTGAATATTTGAAAAAATTAGATGTAATTTTCCCAGTTTTACATGGACTTTATGGAGAAGATGGAACAATACAAGGTTTATTAGAATTATTAAAATTACCTTATGTAGGTTGTAAAGTATTAAGTTCTAGTGTTTGTATGGATAAAGTATATACAAAAATTATTTTAAAAAAAGCACAAATAGATCAAGCCGATTATATATATATAAAGAAAAATAATTCTGAATACATATATGTTGATGAAAATTTTAGTGAAAAAATAGTATCAATGAATGATATTACTGAGCTAGTGGAAAATAAATTAACATATCCAGTATTTGTAAAACCTTCAAATTCTGGATCATCAGTTGGTATAAACAAAGCACATAATGGTGAGGAATTGAAGAAAGCTGTTGAATATGCGTCAAAGTTTGATTTTAAGATTTTAATAGAACAAGGAATTATGGGAAGAGAAGTAGAATGTGCCGTTTTAGGAAATGAAAATCCAGAAGCATCTTGTGTTGGAGAAATCTTACCTGCTGAAGAATTTTATACATTTGATGCAAAATATAAAAATGCAGAATCTAGAGTTGTTATGCCAGCAGAAATACCAGAAGAGATTTCAGAAGAGATTAGAAAAAAAGCTGTTAAAGCTTTTAAATCAGTAGCAGCTACTGGACTTGCAAGAGTAGACTTTTTTATAGAAGATAAAACAAATAAAGTAATAATAAATGAAATTAATACATTACCAGGATTTACACAAATTAGTATGTATCCTAAATTATGGGAACAAATGGGATTAACATATACAAAATTATTAGATAAACTTATAGAATTATCTATAGAATCAAAGAATAAGGAAGTTAAATAATGGAATTTTATGAAGATAATAAATTAGTAGAAAAAATCTTACAAAATATAAATGATGATTTAAAAAAAGAATTATCAGAAGATAGATATAAACATTCTATTGGAGTTATGGAAAAGGCAGAAGAATTAGCTATAATATATGGAGAAAACGTGAATAAAGCAAAATTAGTTGGATTAGCTCATGATATTGGCAAAGAACTATCAAGAGAAGAAAAGTTAATATATTCCAAAGAAAATAATATTGAAGTAGATGAAATTGAAAAAACTAATGTTGGATTATTACATGGTAAAATAGGAGCAGATATTTGTAAAAAAAGATATGGATTTACAAAACAAATGCAAGATGCAATAGAATTTCATACTACAGGAAATGAAAACATGGATCTTTTAGCTAAAATTATATTTGTAGCAGATAAAATTGAAAATGGAAGAATATATAAAAATGAAGAAAAACAAAAGGAACTAGAAGAAGCAAGATATATTGCAAATAAAAATATTAATTTAGCATTATTAAGTTTATTAGATATGTCTTTAAAATATACAATTTTAAAAAAAGAATTAATACATACTGATAGTATTAAAACTAGAAATAAAATTATTTTAGAACTTAGAAAATTTAATTGAAAAAAATATTATGAAGTGAATAATATAAGATAGAAAAATGTCGACTAAGTATTTATTTATTTCATGAAATATGATATAATGGTGTTACTTTTAGGGGGGAGACTTATGGTATTTAAAGACTATTATAAAATACTTGGCTTAGATAATAATAAAGTAACACCAGAAGAAATAAAAATAGCTTATAGAGAGCAAGCTAAGAAATATCACCCAGATATTAATTCTAAAAGTGATTTCTCAGAAGAGAGATTTAAAGATATTAATGAAGCATATAAAGTTTTATCTACACCAACTTCTAGAAGAAAGTATGATAGAAATTGGAATGCAAGAATAGGTAAAAAAACAAAAAATGACACTGAAAAAAGACAAGGAGGAACTATTCTTGGTAATTTCTTTTATATGTTTTTTGGAAGCAAACTTGGTAGAAATGACTCTGAGCCTAAAAAAGAAAAAAGAAAAACTCCAGCTAAAGGAGAAAATATAGAAACAGAAATAGATGTATCAATTCAAGAAGCTTTTTATGGTTTAGAAAAAAAGATTTCGTTAAGAGCACAAAATGGAAAGATGAAAAGTTTTACTGTTAAAATTCCAGCAGGAATTAGAAATCATGAAAAAATTAGATTAATAGGACAGGGGAAAAACGGAAAAAATGGTGGAAAAAATGGAGATCTATTAATAAAAATTAATATAAAAAATGACCAAAAATTCTGTTTAAAAGGAACTGATTTATACACCAGTCTATATATTACTCCATGGGAAGCGGTACTAGGAACTAAAGTATCTATAGAAACTATAGGAGAAACAATATATTTACATATACCAAAAGGAATTGAAAGCGGAGAAAAGATAAAAATTAAAGAAAAAGGATATAAAGATGGAAAAGGTGGAAGAGGAGAATTAATAGCAGATGTAAAAATTATGGTTCCTAAAATTCCAACTGAAGAAGAAATGGAATTTTTTGAAAAGATAAGCCAAATATCAAAGTTTAATCCACGAAGTAATGTAGAATAAGATATGTAATAGTAGTTGATAGCTTTTTAAGTTAGAATAAAGTGATGTTAATTATAAAAAAGGAAAAAGTTAACATAAAAACAACATATATTATTGACTTAGTATTAAAAATGCTATATAATAAATTATAGTGATTCTAACAAAAGACAAGCTATGGCAACGAAGACACATAGAAAGAGGGTAGATTTGTATGGAGATTGTACAAGGAAAACACTTTAGTATAACAGATCCACAAGGAGTAAGTACAGTAATATATAAAATTAATGAAACAGAAAAAGAATATTTAAAAGAATCACCAAAATATACAATAGAAAGGCTAGATTATACTGAAGAATTAAGAGGAGATGTAAAAAAGAAAACTTTTTTCGTCGACGAACCTAAAGACGAAGAAGATTTAGTGATTTTATCTTTTGGAAAAGACAGAGTAGTGGTAAACATGGGAATATTAGAAGATAATAAAGTTACTATTTCTAAAAAGCCTACATTAATTAAGTTTGATACTCTATATTCTGAAAAAGAATTAGAATATAAAGAGTTTAGATATACACCAAATTTAAAAAGACCAATAACTATTATTGATCCAGAAACAACAGAGGAAATTAAACCTATATTATATTTTGATAAAGATACTAATGAAGTAAGAGGGAAGTGTAAGTTAAAACCATATAAGTCATACTTTTCATTTGAAATAAGAGATGAAAAGAAAGACGTGTAGAAAGGGGAAAGAACATGAGTACAAATGTACACCAAAATAGTAGTATTTATCTTGTAGGAGGCCAAACAATACCACTAATGGGACACCATACTATACAAATACCACCAAAATCTGCGGGCAAAGGACCTTCAATTCATGATGTAGAAGTAGGAGAAATAGCAATTATACCAGTTGCAGATCATTCAGTAATTAGAGATGATAATGGAAATACTATTGGTAGAGCTACTGCAGATGGCAAGATTTTATCTGGAAATTCGCAAGCAATAAATAAGGCTCTAGGTAAAAACAGTGTGGCAAGGGAACATTAAAAACAAAAGCGAAGGTGAAAGTACATGAATTACAAAGTTAGTAAAACTTTTAAAGATAATAAAAAGAATATAATTATAATTGTAGTACTATGGGTTATTTTATCTATAGTACTTGTTGCGCCTTTAGGATATTCTATCGGAATATCCTGTCAAACGGGAAGATTTAATTTTGAAACATTTTTAAATACAGTATTTACAGAACTTGCAAGCTTTTCATCAATTACAAAAGTCTTTGATGCTGCATATATTGGTTATTTTGGTAAAACATTACTATATTTTACAATTATATATTTAATATGTGCACTTATAGGATTATTTAAATCTAAACCAAAGCACCAATATACAGATATAGAACATGGATCAAGTGATTGGAGTGAAAATGGTGAACAATATAGAATATTAAGTAGAAATAAGGGCATTATACTTTCTAAACATAATTATCTTCCAATTGATAAAAGAGGTAATATTAATGTATTAGTAGTTGGACGGTTCTGGTTCTGGTAAATCAGCATCGTATTCAATACCAAATGCATTTCAAATGTTAGGATCATATGTATTTACAGATCCTAAGGGAGAACTATATGATAAAACAGCAGGTTATTTAAGAAAAAACGGATATGAGATTAAAGTTTTAAATTTAGTAAATCCAGCAAATAGTGATGGATATAATCCTTTATTACATATAAGAAGCGAAATAGATGTAGATGTTATTGCAAATACTATAGTCAAAGGTCAAAAATCGGAAACTTCAGGAAGTGATCCATATTGGGATGATATGGCAGAAATGCTTTTAAAAGCACTAATTTATTATTTAATGGCAACAAGACCAGAAGAAGAACAAAATTTAGCAAGTTGTTCAGAACTAGTTAGAGCTGCGAATGCAAATGGTGGAAGTAATTTACTTACAGATTTAATGAATCAATTACCATATGATCATCCTGCTAGAATGAACTATAAATCTATTGAGATAGCTCCAGAAAAAACTTATGGATCGATTTTGAGTTCTTTACAATCAAAATTAGGTAAATTTGATTCTAAAGAAATAGCTGAAGTTACATCAACAGATACTATAGATTTTGATGAAATTGGAACAAGAAAAACAGCAGTTTATGTTATATCATCAGATACTCATAAAGCTTATGATTTCTTACTTACAATATTTTTCTCTCAGATGATACAACAGTTATATGATTTTGCAGATAAAAATGGAGGAAGATTGAGAGTACCAACATTTTTCATATTGGATGAGTTTGCAAATATTGGTCAAATTCCAGACTTTGATAAGAAAATATCAACTTCAAGAAGTAGAGGAATATCATTTAGTGTTATTTTACAAAACTTAGATCAGTTAGAAGCAGTTTATGAGAAATCATATGAAACAATAATGGGAAACTGTGATACTCATGTATTCTTGGGTAGTAATTCATATAAAACAGTAGAATATTTCTCTAAAGCACTTGGAGAGAAAACAATAACAAGAGAAAGTTTGTCTGTAAATAGGGATAAACAATTCCATCGACAAGGATATAGCGATTCAGACCAGGTAATGGCTAGAGCGCTTATGACACCGGATGAGCTTAGAAGAATGGATAATGATTTATGTATTATTTATGAAAAAGGTTTAAAACCTATTAAAGATGGAAAATATTATTATTTTGAAACACCAATGGCCAGAAAATTATCAGAAGTAACATTAAATCACTTAGATTTTAATGTTGGAGATAGAGGAAAATGGAGGAAATTTAATCCATATAATCCATATGTAGAAGAAGGAGCAGAAACTACTAAGGATTTACGAGTTGAATCATTAGATGATTTATTCGAAGATGATGAGCAACTAAAAGAAGATAAGAATGAAAAAGAAGATAAAAACAATAACTCAAATGATGAAATGCAGGAAGCTCCAATGTTACCACAAGAAGATGAAACAGAAAAAGAAGATGAAATAATGTCTGCAGATATACAAAAAGAATTAGAAGCAAAATTTGATGAACTGTTTGGAAATTTTGATGAAGAAGAAAATAAATAAATTATTTATTAAAACCTAAAATATTAGAAATATATTTTCTAAGTTTTAGGTTTTTTTATTAAAAAATATTATATAGAAAACATTAAAACAAATGTTCATAAAATATATTGACTATTGTAATATAATAATATAAAATACAATAAAAAAACGAAAGGAAAGATAAAATTTGAAATTTATACATATGGCTGATATGCACTTTGATGTGCCATTTACAGTATTAAATAATAGAAATAATTTAGGAGAAAAAAGAAGATTAGAACAAAGAGAAGCATTAAGAAAAATAATTAATTATATTAAAAATAATAATATAAATTATTTATTTATAGCAGGAGATTTGTATGAACATGAATATATAAGAAAATCTAGTATAGAATTTATTAATAATTTATTTAAAGAAATTCCTAATACTAGAATATTTATTACTCCTGGAAATCATGATCCATATATAAATAATTCGATGTACAAAACATTTAAATGGAATGACAATGTACATATTTTTGATAGAAAAATAGAAGTAATAGAAGAGCAAGAATGCGACATTTATGGATTTGGTTTTAATGATTTTTATTGTAGAGATTCTGGTATTGAAAATATTAAAATAAAAAATACTAATAAAATAAATATTTTAATAACTCATGGAGCATTAACCGGGGGAAATTTAGAAAATATGGAATATAATCCTTTAAATAAAAATAGATTAAAAAATTTAGGATTTGACTATATTGCATTAGGACATATACATAAATTAGATTATAATTCAGAGTTAGATCAGAGAATAGTATATCCTGGTTCTACAATATCAATGGGATTTGATGAAATGGGCGAGCATGGAGTTATTTATGGAGATATAGATAAAGAAAAATTTAAAATTGAATTTATACCTATAGATAATAGAGAATTTAAAGAATTGGAAATGGATATATCAAATATATTTAATAAAGAAGAATTAATTGAAAAAATAAATAATTTAAATTTAAATTCTAATAATTATTATAAAATAATATTAAAAGGCGATAAAAATTTTAATATAAATATTAATGAATTATTCCAATATATTATTAAAGAAAATATTATAAAAATAAAAAATGATACAAAATTAAAAATTAATTTAGAAGAAATATCAAAAAATAATAATTTGAAAGGACTATTTGTAAGAGAAATATTAAAAGAATTAAATAATAATAATTATGATAAAAAAACATTAGAAAATGTATTAAGTATAGGATTAGATTTATTTGATAAAAAATAAAAAAAAATAAATTAAAAATAAAAAAATATTTTTAATAATTAATTTTAATTTTTGTTAATTATAAAAAAATTAATTTATTATTTAATTATTTTTAAATAAATATTAAATAAAATAAATAATAATAAAAATATAAAAAATAAAGGAGAAAAATTTTGAAAATAAAAAATATAAAAATAAATAATTATGGAAATTTAGAAAATAAAGAAATTAATTTAAATAAAAAAATAAATATTATTTATGGAAAAAATGAAAGCGGAAAATCTACTTTATTAAATTATATAAAAAATATTTTTTATGGAATTTCTAAAAATAAAAACGGAAAGAATATATCTGATTATGAAAAATATAAACCATGGAATAGAGAAGAGTTTTCCGGTAAACTAAAATATGAATTAGATAATGGAGAAGAATTTGAAGTATATAAAGACTTTAACAAAAAGAATCCTAAGATATATAATAGCGATTTAGAAGATATTACAGACCAGTTCAATGTTGTCAAAAAAGATGGGGTACAATTTTTTTATGACCAAACTGGAGTAGATGAAACGATGTTTACATCTACTGTAGTATCAATGCAAGAAGAAGTAAAATTAGATAGACAGGAGCAAAATGTTTTGGTACAAAAGCTATCAAACCTTGCGGGGACAGGAGATGATGGTATATCATATAAAAAGCTAATTGATAAACTAAATAAGCTTCAAATTGAAGAAGTAGGTAGTGATAGATCACAAGGTAGACCAATAAATATAGTAAAGGATAAGTTGAATAAGTTAAATATTGTCTTAAAGGATATACATGAATACCAAAAAGACAAAGATGAGCTTTCAAATAAAAAGTCTCAATACTCATCTGAAATTGATAAAAAGAATAATGAATTAGAACTATATAAGAAGCTAAGCATAATATCGTTATGTAAACAAAATGAAGAAGATAAATTAAAAATAAAAACAGAGTATAAAAATGAACAAAATAAAAAAATTGAAGATTTAAATATGGAAAAAAATAAATTAATTGAAAAAAATAAAAATAATTTTAAAAAAATAAAAATTAATTTTAAAAAATATTTTTTAATTTTATTTTTTATTTTAATAATTAATTTAATAATATTTTTTATTAATAATAAATTTTTAAAAAATAATTTAATAAATATTTTTAATTGTTTTTTAATTCCAATTTATTTTTTGATTATTTTTATTTATGAAAAAAATAAAATAATTAAAAATAAAAAAAATAATAATATTGAAAAAGAAAAAATAAATAATGAAATAAATTTATTAAATAAACAAATTAATTATTTAACAGAAGAAAAAAATAAAGAAGAAAAAATTATTGAAAATGAGCAAATAGAAATTGATAACAATTTTGAAATTGAATTAGAAAAAATAAAAAAGGATTATAAAGATAAATTAGATATAAATAATTATTTAGAAAAAATAGAAAAAAATAATATAAATGATTATATATATTATACACAAGAAAGTTTAAATAAATTGAAAATGGATTTGCAAGCTATTAATATTGAAGAAAATAATTTATTAAATAAAATAGAAACATTAGCAACCATGCAAGAAGAATATCAAAATTTAAATGACAAATTATTAGAGTTAGAAGAAAAAAATGAAGAAATAAACCTTACAAAAGAATTTTTAGAAAAAGCTTATATAAATATGAAAAATGGAATTACACCTAAATTTACAGAGAATTTATCTAAAAATATATCTAAAATTTCTAATAATAAATATACTAAAGTAGGAATAGATGATGAGAATGGACTAATAGTAGAAAATAGATTAGGAGAATATATTTCTGCTGAAAGATTAAGTGTAGGTACTATTGATCAATTATATTTATCACTTAGATTATCGATGATTGATGATTTGTCAGAAGAAAGATTACCAGTTATATTAGATGAAGTTTTTGCTTATTATGATGATGAAAGATTAGAAAATATTTTAAAATTTTTAAATGAGCAAATAAGTGATCATCAAATAATTATATTTACTTGTACAACTAGAGAACAGCAGATTTTAGAGAAATTAGATATAGATTATAATTTAGTTGAAATGTAAGCAAAAATGATGTATAATTGTATGTGTTAAATTAAAATGTGAGGAGATTATTTATGTTTCAGAAATTAGAAGCAGTTGAGAAAAGATTTGAGGAGCTAACTCAAAAAATAAGTGATCCAGAGGTTATATCTAATCAAACCCAATGGAGAGAATTTATGAAAGAGCATGCAGAATTAGAACCAATAGTTGAAAAATATAGAGAATATAAAAAAGTTCAAAAAGAATATGATGATTCAAAAGAAATGATGGAAGATCAAACTATTGATAAAGAGCTTAGAGATTTTGCTGAATTAGAAATGGTAGAATCAAAAGAAAAACTTTCAGAAATTGAAGAAGAAATAAAAATATTATTAATACCAAAGGATAAAGATGATGACAAAAATGTTATATGCGAAATTAGAGCAGGAGCAGGAGGAGATGAGGCAGCATTATTTGCAGGTACACTATTTAGAATGTATTCAATGTATGCAGAAAAGAAACATTGGAAATTAGAAGTATTAAATGAAAACGAAACAGAATTAGGAGGATATAAAGAAATTACATTTATGATTACAGGCAAAGGTGCATATAGTAGATTAAAATTTGAAAGTGGTGTACATCGTGTGCAAAGAGTTCCAGATACAGAAGCAAGCGGAAGAATTCATACTTCTACAGCTACTGTTGCAGTACTTCCAGAAGCACAAGATGTAGAAATAGATATAAATCCATCAGATATTAAAATGGAAGTATTTAGATCATCTGGAGCAGGAGGGCAACATATTAATAAAACATCATCTGCTGTTAGACTTATACACGAACCTACAGGAATTGTTGTTGAATGCCAAACAGAACGTTCACAATTTCAAAATAAAGACAATGCAATGAGAATGCTTAAAACTAAGTTATATGATATAGAAAAACAAAAACAAGATAGTGAAGTTAGAAATGCAAGAAAATCTCAAATAGGTAGTGGAGATAGAAGTGAAAAAATTAGAACATATAATTATCCACAAGGTCGTATTACAGATCATAGAATAGGATTTTCTATATACCAAATGGAAGATTTTTTAAATGGAAATTTAGATGAAATGATAGATAATTTAATTGCAGCAGATAGAGCTGAAAAATTAAAAGGTGAGGAAGAATAATAAAATAGAATAAAAATAAACCTATTAAAATACATATAATAGTAAACGAAATGAAAGGAAGAATACATGGAAACTATTATAAAAACAACTTTAATAGGTTTATTTTTTGGTACATTTGGAACTACACTAGGAGGAATAATTGGTGTAAAATTAAATAAAACATCAAACAAATTCTTAAGTTTTATTTTATCATTTGCTTCCCGGGCTTATGACAGCAATTATATGTTTTGAGCTAATTCCAGAAGCATTGGAAATTGCAAGTTTACCAGTTACAATATTAGGAATAATATTGGGAATATTTATGATGATAATATGTGATTTACTTGTGGATAAAAAGTTTAGTAAAAGGAGCAAGACTGTAGATAATTCAAATAAAACAAATATAATAAGCAAAAAAAATAATTTGCTAAAAACAGGTATTATAGTAAGTATAGGACTCGCAATACATAATTTCCCGGAAGGTTTAGCAATTGGTTCTGGATTTGAAGCATCTTTAAAACTGGGCCTTTCTCTTGCTATAGCAATTTGTTTTCATGATATACCAGAAGGAATATTCCAAAGTAGACACCAATGGAAATATACGAGATAAAGACGATTTGAATTCGAATATTCTAAAACTGATAATTTATATAATTTGAAACAAAAAATGGCTTAAAATGTAAAATGATAAGAATTAAACATATAAGAAATGGAGGAATGATATGAACGAAAAAAATAGAGCAAATTACTATGCAATAATACCTGCAAAAATTAGATATGATAAAAATTTAAAACCTGCTGAAAAGATACTTTATGGAGAATTAACAGCACTTAGTAATAAAAATGGATATTGTCATGCACAAAATAGATATTTTGCTAATTTATATAATGTAAGTAATGAAACAGTTAGTAGATGGATTTCACACCTACAAAGTTAGGATATATTTATGCAGAATTAATAAGAAATGAGCAACAAGTAGTTATATCTAGACACATTTATGTTATTGACTTATGATAGAAAAGGACAAACACTACAATAATCAAATTTATTAAAAAAAATACCCCTATGTATTAAATAAACAATACCCTATATACAAAAAAATCAATACCCTATTGTATAAAAAATCAATAGGGTATTGATAA
>CAJFUM010000093.1 GCA_904420285.1 uncultured Clostridia bacterium
AATATGGATACCAGGAGGATTTAATGTAGCGGAAGATTCAGCAACAAATGAAGATGAAGGAATAGTAATAGAAGATAGTAAAGGAAATGAGTTTATATGGGTGCCAGTAAAAGATTATACAACAATGTATACAGAAGGAACTGTAACATTAAATGGAGTAGCAAGCCAAACTACAGTATATAGTAAATTAAGGGCAACAAATGGAAGCAATATAGCAGAGAATCCAGGAACAACTACAGGAAAAAGAGAGCCAGATGTACTTTCAAGTTATGACCCAGATCCAACATATTATAGTATATTGGGGTATAATAGTTTCAAACAAATGGCAGATGAAATGGTAGCAGAGTATAAAGCAACATATGAAAGTATAAAGAAATATAAAGGATTTTATATAGGAAGATATGAATTAACAGGAACTATAACAAGTCCAACGGTACAAAAGGGAAAGACTGTAATAACAGGTCAAAACTGGTATAATTTAAAGGAAGCGTGTACAAATATAGTAAGTACAAGTTATGCTCAGAGTACAATGATATATGGAAACCAATGGGATGAAGTAATGGCTTGGTTAAAAGAGACTGAGTTTGCAAGTGATACAAGTAAAGTAGATAATGATTCAAGTAGCTGGGGGAATTATAGTGGAACGAAAAGAGCATCAGGATATAATGAAGCATGGCAAGCCAACAATATATATGATTTAGCAGGAAATTGTTTTGAGTGGACACAAGAAGCGAACAAAAAACAGTATAGAGTATTTAGAGGACGGAAATTGCACTGCAAGTGGATCTGGAGGACCAGCTTCGGTACGTAATGACGGAACGTATTCTATTAGTAGTGGAAGTAATAATTCTTCTCGTCCAACAATGTATATCAAATAAAATCGGACGGTTTAAAGTTAAGTGTGGTGCGACCGTGGTAGGTTGTATAGTTTAATGGGTGGAAATCCCATCTGAAAATATTTTAACCAAATAATCAGTAACGAGTCTTGGGGGACTAGCAGTAATGCTAGTCTCTAAGCGTAGACAGGTAGGTATTAGGGTTAGTATAGAGCCTCGATATATTGAATTAATCCAAGAGGTTGACCGTTTCACACTACGGGAAAACAAAATAATGTTATGTGATAATGGTGAATATAACATTGCTCTTGCGGGGTCAGAGACCTAATCATGATATACAATGGCTATACGACGAACGGCGAGAGCCAACAATTTCCTAAAAGGTATGGGTAACAATCGAAAGAAGGGAACCAAATGAATTGATGGCAGTCATATAAGTCCATAGTATTGTAGATATTAGGAATAATAAACCTAATGGAGAAAAGGGACTTACATAATACAGCTTTTGTTAAGGACACATTATCTAAACTCAGTGTTAGAAGGGAGTACAATAAATGAAACAACAAAATATAATGGAAACAAAATTAGCAAGAATAGCAGAGATATCAAAAGAAAGGCCAAAAGAAGTGTTTACATCAATATATCATTTTCTAAATAAAGACTTACTAATGTTATGTCATAAAGAACTAGATGGAAAGAAAGCAACGGGATTAGATGGCGTAACAAAAGCAGAATATGAAGAAAATTTAGAAGAAAATATAGAACAATTAGAAAGAGAGTTACAAAGTATGAGATATAAACCATCACCAGCAAAAAGAGTGTATATACCAAAAGCAAATGGAAAAATGAGAGGATTAGCAATAGCAATATATGAAGATAAAATAGTACAGATGGCATTAAAGAAAATAATAGAGGCAATTTACGAACCAAAACTACCAAATTGTATGTATGGTTTTAGACCAAACAGGAGCTGCCATGATGCTTTAAAAAGAATAAACCAAATAATAGAGGGGAATAGAATAAGTTATGTTGTAGATGCAGATATAAAAGGATATTTTGACCATATAGACTGGAATTGGTTAATAAAATGTGTAGCCCAATACTAGCAAATATATATATGTACTATGTGCTTGTACTATGGTTTGAAAAGAAAATACAGAAAAACTTCCAAGGAGAAAGCTACATTATCGTCTATGCAGATGACTTCATATGTTGTTTTTAATATCAAAAGGAAGCAGAACTGTTTATGAACGAGCTATTGCCAGAAAGATTAAAGAAATTCAAATTAGAGGTAGCAAAAGACAAAACAAGACTAATATCATTTGGAAGATTTGCAATAGAAAGAAGTAAAGATGGAAAAGTAGACACATTTGATTTTCTAGGATTTACGCATTATTGTGGAAAAAGCAAGAAAGGATACTTTAGAGTAAAAAGAAAAACATCTAAAAAGAAGCTGAATAAAAGTATAAAAGAATTTAAAATATGGATAAGAAATAATAGAAATCTAAGAGCAACAACAATAATAAAGCTATTAAATATAAAACTAAGAGGATATTATCAATATTATGGAATAACAGATAATGGAGAAAGTTTAAATAAATTTCTTCATGTAATAAAACGTACTTTATGGAAATGGTTAAATAGAAGAAGTCAAAGAAGAAGTTATACCTCTATAGAATTTGCACAATTATTAAAAAGTTATCCACTAATAAGTCCGAAGATATGTGTAAACATATATGATATATAACTGTAAATGTATTATGGGGAACCGTATGCGGGAAATCTGCACGTACGGGTCTGAGAGGGGCATGGTTCAGTAATGGCTATGCCTACCTTACTGTTGCTACTTTTATATTTCACACACCATATTATACACCCTCACCTTCATAATAACCATAACTTCCTTTTCTTGTCATAAATATATGAAAAACTATAGCAAAAATAAAAATACATGATATAATAGAAAATATAGAAAATATTGTGTAAATGAAAGTGAAGTGAAAATTATGAAAAAGTTGCCATACGGAATAAGTAATTACGAAGAATTGGTAGAAGATGGATATTATTATGTAGATAAGACACATTATATAGAAAAGCTAGAAAAACTTTCAGAAAAAAGAATAACATATTTACGTCCAAGAAAATTTGGAAAAACATTATTTACAAGCACACTAGAAAATTATTATGACATAAATAAAAGAGATAAATTTGAAAAGCTATTTGGAAATACATATATAGGAAAAAATCCCACTAAATTAAGAAATTCATATTATATATTAAAATTTAATTTTTCTGGAATAGATACAACAAATGAAGAAGCCACAATTACTAGATTTAAAGAAAAGGTTGCATCATCAATAAAACTATTTGTAGAAAGATATAACTTAGATTTTTTTGTGAATATAAAAGACGAAGCAGAAGGAATATTAGATAATTTAATAAAAGCATTTAGTGTACAGAGGACAGAAGAAAAAATATATGTCATAATAGATGAATACGATCACTTTGCAAATGAATTATTAGGATTTAATACAAATCAGTTTAAAAATTTATTATCCAAGAATGGGAAAGTAAGAAAATGGTATGAAATATTAAAAGAGGGAACAGAAAGTATAATAGATAGAATATTTATAACAGGAGTAGCACCAATAACATTAGATAGTTTAACATCTGGATTTAATATAGGAGTGGATATAACACAAGATAGAGAATTTAATGAGATGATGGGATTTACAAATGAAGAATTGCTAAAAATGATGGAAGAGATAGGTGTAACCAAAGAAGAACAAAAAGAACTTTTACCAATAATGAAAGAAAATTATGATGGATATAAATTTGGATTAGAAGCGAAAGAAAAATTATATAATTCAAATATGTGTTTATATTTTCTAAAAGATTATGTAAGGTTTAAAGAAATACCAAGAGAATTAGTAGATGTAAATATAGCTAGTGATTATAGTAAACTAGGAAGAATGTTGGACTTATGTAAGGGAGAAGAAAGAGAAAAGATAATAGAAAGAACAGTAGCAGGAGAAGGAATAGTAAGTGATATAACAGCAAAGTTTAATCCAGCAATAGAATTTGGGGAGAAAGAATTAATCTCAATGTTATTTTATTTAGGATATTTAACAATAGCAGGAGAACAGTTTGGAAAACCAGAATTAAAGATACCAAATAAAATAATGAAAGAAATATATTCATCATATTTTATAGAGATATTAAATAGAAGCACAAATTTACAAATAACAGAAAGTGATAATGTAGAGATACTACAAGAGATAGCAACAGAAGGAAAGATAGACAAAATAGTAAAGCTAATGCATAAATACTTAGAAAACTTATCAAATAGAGATTTAATAAAATTTGATGAAAAATATATAAAACTAATGTTTTATTGTATAGTAATAAATTATAAAATATATAGATTAAAATCAGAAATGGAAGTAGAAAGAAAATATCCAGACATATTGTTAATACCAAGAGATAAAGAAAAAGGATATAAAGCAGTAATGGTAGAGTTTAAATATTTGAAAAAAGGAGAAGAAAATAAACTAAAAGAAAAGCAAGAAGAAGCAAGAAAACAAATAGAAGAGTATGCAGAAATAGAAGAAATAAAGGAAATACCAGAATTAAATAAATACACAATAGTAGCTGTAAATGATAAATTGTATGTAGAAAAAATACAATAAAATAATCATATATTTTATAAAAAACAATTCAAATAAATTAATAATATATATAAATCCACATTTTAAATAAAAGTGTGGATATTTATTTATAAATTTTAATTGGAAAAGAAAATATTACAGAAATATTACAACAAGATTACAGTTATATTACAAATAAGAAAAACTATTGAAAACAATATACAAATAGTATAGAATAAAAGCATATAATTAGTTAATTCAATACTTACAAAATGTGCAAAAACTTGTGGAACAAGTAAGATTCATATATATAGAGTATATATAAAAAGATAAAGGAGAAAAATAAAAATGAAGCAAACTGTTGGTACTGTAAGAGAGAGAGACTGGCCAATGAAACGAAAAAATAGGCAAAAAAGGTTGCCATAAAATAGATAAAAAATGAAGAAATCATAAATTCGAAAAAGAGTTTATGATTTTTTTGTTAA
>CAJFUM010000094.1 GCA_904420285.1 uncultured Clostridia bacterium
ACATATATACAAAATTCACAAATAAAATTAGCAATAAGTATTGACAATTGCTAATTTTGGATATAATATATATAAAGTTTAGCAGTCGACATGATTAATTGCTAAAAGAGGTGTAAAAATTGGATGATAGAAAGAAAAGAATTTTACAGGCTATTGTTGAGGAATACATAAATACAGCCGAACCTGTAAGTTCTGGTAGTATTGTAAAAAAATATGGATTAGATTTTAGTAGTGCAACAATTAGAAACGAAATGGCAGAATTAGAAAAAGTTGGTTTTATAGAGAAAACACATACTTCTAGTGGAAGGGTTCCTTCTGCTAAAGGATATAGGTTATATGTTGATGAACTATTAAATGATAATAATATTAGTTTGGCAGAGATAAGATATATACAATCCAAATTAATGAATAAGTTAAATGAAATGGAAGATTTAACTAAAATTGCAACTAGTACTATTTCTGAAGTTACACATTATACAACATTAGCAATTGGGCCAACAGCTAAAATGCAAAATATAGAGGAGATTAAATTTGTTCTTTTAGGTACAAGAATGCTTATGGCAGTTATTTTAACAGATGCAGGAATTATTAAAGAAACAATTATAAAATTTAATCAAGATATTAATGATGAACAAGTGGAAACATTAAATTTTATTTTTAATAATAAACTAAAAGGTAAACCATTAGATTTAATAGATAGGCCATTAGAAGAATATATTTTTTCTCATATGAATTATAGTTTAGAAGTAATAAAACCTATAATGGAGCAATTAAATAAAGTATTAAATGAAGAAGAAAAAATTTATTTAGAAGGAGCTAATAAAGCATTTGATTTACCTGAGTTTAAAAGCTTAGAAGTTGCAAAGAATTTTATAAATGTAATTGATAAAAGAGAAATTGTAACAGATTTATTAAATACAGGTTTTGCAAATGATATAAATGTTTATATAGGAAATGAGAATGAAAACGAACAATTAAAAGATTTTAGTATAGTTACTTTTAAACATAAATATAAGAATAAAGATTTAGGAACAATAGGCATAATAGGTCCTACAAGAATGGATTATTCAAAGGTTATTTCAGTTATGAAATATATAAGTAAGAAATTGAATGGTGAATGATAGTTTTTAAATAATTAAAATTTGACGATTATAATACAAATTTTAAATTTGATTAATGTGTAAAAAGTATGCTCAATAAATTTTAAACTTTGTCAAATCTTTAATTCTTTAAAAAAATTAAAGAATAAATTAAATAGAAGGGACGACTACAAAATGGAAGAAAACAAAGAAGTTAAGCAAGAAGATATGAATAAAGAAGCAGATGAAATTATAGAATTAAAAAAAGAAATTGAAACTCAAAAAGTTCAAATTTCAGAAACTGAAGATAGATTAAAAAGAGTAGCTGCTGAGTTTGATAATTACAAAAAAAGAAGTGCAAAAGAACGTGATTTATTATATAATTCATTAATGTCTGATGTTATTGCTGGTTTTTTACCAATAATAGATAATTTAGAAAAAGCAGTTGAAGCAGACACTAAAGATGAGGAATATAAAAAAGGAATAGAACTTGTTCTAAAGCAATTTAAAGATATATTAGCAGCAAAAGGTGTAGTGGAAATTGAAACAGTAGGAAAAACTTTTGATCCAGAACTTCATGAAGCAGTAAGTAGTATACAAGATGATACTAAAGGCGAAAAAGAAATTGTGCAAGAATATAGAAAAGGATATATGATAGGAAATAAAGTTATTAGACATTCAATGGTTATTGTTGCTAATTAGAATGAAAAAATAAATAGAGGAAAATATGGGGTTATTAATTGCTAATGCAAAAGATATTCTAATAAATATTGCAGTATATGCTATACTATTTAATATTATTTATTCAATATTATTTTCGGGTATTAAATATCCAAAAACTATAAGTATAATAGTATATATAATTGTAATGGAAATAAAACTATTTATTTCTACTACTAGATTAACTTTATTTACATTTTGTATTTTAATTATTGTATATCTAATATTAGGAATAATAATTGTTAAAATATTAGATGAAATGGCAAATTATAAGCCTAAAAAATCTTTTATTATAATAGGTGTAATATTGGGATATGTAGCAGAATTATTATTAGTGAAAATTTTGTTTATGGCAATAAGTGTATTAATAGATATAATAATTATAATAATTTGGCTAGTAAAGCATTATTTAAAAACATGTTTTTCAGTTATATTTAATATAAATTGATTTTAATTTTATATAAGTAAAATTGGGCGAGATGTTGCTTATATATTTAATATAGATTTTATTTAAAATTAAAATATAAATATAGTTCGCCAAAATGTTATCTTAAGGAAAGGAAGATTATTATGGGAAAAATTATAGGTATTGATTTAGGTACAACAAATTCATGTGTAGCAGTTATGGAAGGTGGAGAACCAGTTGTAATTC
>CAJFUM010000095.1 GCA_904420285.1 uncultured Clostridia bacterium
CATAGTAAACGTGAGAATGGTAATCACGGAAGAAAAGATTTTATCAAATATTGATAAAGTACAAAAATTAATTAATCCAAATAGTAAAAAACAAATAGTTCAATTAGAAGATGATGCATATTTTAAAGATTTGATAGAATCTATAAAAACATATTTAATTGAATATCCAAAAAAGAAAAATTTCCCAGTTAGTGTATATAAGGCTGCTTATGGGTTAGTTGAATATGCAACAAATCAGTTTGAAGAAAATACAAAAAGAATAGAAGAGTTAATAAGACAGAGAGAAAAAAATATTGCTTTAGCAGCTAATTTAAAAGAAGCATTAGAAGCAGTAGAAACTAAGGCTGATGACTGGAAAGAAACAATAAAAAATATTTCTGGAGATTTTTCAGAAGATATAATAGAAACATTAGGAGTAATAGGAAGAAGTAAATCTTCTACATCTCAAAATTATCAAGATTCTGTAAAATTAATTAATGCAAGAATAGGAAACTTGGAAACAAATTTACATATAGAAATAGATATGGAAAGAATAGAAGATAGATCTAAAGCACTAAGTTATATTGGAATTGAAGTAGCAGATGCTTTAAAATTAATTCCTACTCCAGAAGAAACTTTGGAGCCAATAGCTCAAGAAAATATACAAGAACAAATACAAGAAGCTAATACTACTACAATAGAAGATGCAGAAAGTAAAGAATATTTCGAACAAACTAGAGTTGAAGTTAAACCTTCATTATGGCAAAGAATTAAGAATAGTAAAATAGTTAAAGCTATTTCATATATTATGAAGATAAAAGTTGTAGTTGAAGTTCCAAATGCTTTACCAGAAGGTAGAGGAGAGCAATAATAAAAAAATTAGAGACTATATAATATTATTTATATAGTCTTTATTTTTAATCACGCGTTGAAAATAATTCTTTTATACACCATAAGCCAGATATTCCAACTAATATATATATTATTCTACTAATTATAGACATTGTTCCAAATATAGTATCAACTAAATTAAAATTAAATATTCCAATTAATCCCCAATTAATAGCACCAATTATTATTAATGCAAGTGCTATTTTATCAATAACTTTCATACAATTCATTCCTTTCATTTTTCTAATTTAATAATATTGTATACAACATTAAAAAAATTATACAAAAAAATTTATGAACGAATTTAAATAAAATAATAAAATTAATATAAAAATGACGATCCAAATAGTGGATCGTCGTTTAAGTTACCGGAATACAATGAAAAGTACATCTAGCACAAAAGCTAAAACGATAATAGGATTATCAATTGATAGCAATGCTGCGATATGTCAATGTATATTGTAATAATTAAGGTAAATGTAATGATAGTTACTTCTATATTAAAGAGTAAAAAAGCTGAAATTGGTTAAAATTTCAGCTTTTTGGTGGGCAGGATAATCGTACAATTCAGCTAATTATTGACATTAAAGCATTTTTTATTTTTACTCGTGCAAATTATGTGCATATAATGTTATATGATAGTATAAAATTACAAATAATTATATTTTAACAATAAAACTTAATATCATTTACATCATCAATATGATAATATTCTTTCCATTTAGAAATGATTAAAAAATAATGTCTTGAAATAATACTTAATAATTTATTTAAATCACTACTAGAAATTCTACTCTTATTGTTACATAAAATACAACCACCTGTTTTGGTAAGCCAAACTTTAGTAGAATTTTGAGTTAATTTTCCTTTTGAAATATGAACATGAATAGGTTCATTATTTTCATTAGACCAAAAATAAATTTTGTATCCGATAACTTTCAAAAATACTAGGCAAGTTTAAGACCTCCTTCACGTGCATATTTATAAAATAAATCAGAACTATTTTCAACGACTTGCTTAAAAAACTCTATTTCTTCTTCGCTGTAATTACCTTCCCATACTGTTACTTTGTAAGATGGTAATTGTATTCTAACAGAATCAAATCCATTTTCAGTAGGTCTTTCAAAATGCACATCTATACACTCTATATCATTTTCAATATAAATATTAGAAAAAGTAACTTCTGTTTCATCAGAATATTTTACATATGGATACATCATAAAACTCACGCTCCTCCAAATTAATTAATATATATTATATCATTAATAAATAAAATTTACTATAATTTACGGAATAATTTTAGACAAAAATAAAAAAGCTGAAATTGGTTAAAATTTCAGCTTTTTGGTGCCAACGAAGTAGTTATCTACAACTTTTTGGCTCTCTTGACGATTGATACAAATATCAATCAATTTATTAAAGTATATCATATTTTTTATAAATTGCAATAATTTTATAGAAAACTTTATAAAAAAATTGAAGGTTAGTCAATCATATGTCACACTTTTTGAAAAATATATACTTTGAGTACTCTATATTGCTATAACCGATTCTTCTTGACTTTTATATTTTTTTAGGAATTCCTTTGGACTTAGCCATCCTAGCGGTCTCATTGGAAAATTATTATATTCCTTTCTCCAATCTGCCCCTCTATTTCTTAAATCTTCTAAACTACAAAACACCTTATTGTAATAAAACCTTTCTTGGTCTTTTCTGTGACTTCTTTCTACTCTTCCATTTTGCTTTGGTGTATGTGGCTTTATCGTTCTATATTCTATTCCTAATTCTTCTAATGTTTTTTCAAATAGTGTTTTCTTATTCTTTAAAAATACTTGCCAACTTAATCTATTTGTAAATTCAAATCCATTATCCGTTTGTATCGTTTTTACTTCTATTTCATATTGTTATCTATAATATTTTACCATCCTTTTTGCAAATTCACTTGATGCATATGTATCATGTGCATTTGTATACCATGTATATCTTAATCTTGTAAATTCATCTATTGCTGTATATTGATAATATTTTTCTCCCATTTTCTGTAACTCTGGACTCATACATGCTTTTGGAACATATTTTACATCTACTTGTATCTTTTCTCCTGGATATGTTCCTGTTACCCATTCGCATGGCTCACTTTCTTTTTTCTTACTCGGTGCTTTTTTGTATATTCCTAATCTTTGTAATACATGATATAGCCCTTGTATTGTTCTTTTATATCCTGCTTCTCATAATTTTACCCATAATACCACTAATCCCGTTTCTTTATTATTGTTTTTATAGTTTTTTATCATTTTTATTTCTTCTTCTGTGTGTTGATTTGGATGATAATGTGGTTTTCTTGATTTATCTTTTAAACTTTCTAAATTTCCATCATATCTTTCTCTCCATCTATATATTGTTCTTCTACATTCACTAAATTTAATTGATGCTTTCGTTACTCCATATTTATATGAAAATTTTACTACAGACTCTTTATATTTTAGTTTTTGTGTGATATTATTACCCATAAGAGAGTACCTCCAATACTGTTTATTTGTGGTTATTTAAACAATATCATTTTTGGTACTCTCTTTCAATATTTTATTTTCAATTTACATGTGACATATCTATTTTAAACCTATATTTATAGAAAACTTTATAAAAAAATGCAGAGGACATAGTGTTTTATTACTATTTCCTCTGCTTGAAACGTTCACTTTTCTTCCTTATTAACCTCTTCTTCCTTTTCAGCCTTTGTCGTGTTGTATACAATTATTCCACAAAGGATTGCCATTACAATGCCAGGAATAACAAAGTATACATTACGCCAAATTACAGCCAGTGTGAAAAAAGAAGCTGCCGAACTGCTAAACATACCTGCAAGGAAATTACATAAACTTTGTAACCGTTTCATATTGAAATCCTCCTTATAATTGTTCGGAGGTTTGCACCTCCGAAAGTTTACCTTTTCAAAGGTGCAACAAAAGTGTTACTAATTTTATTATACAACATTTTACATAAAATTACAAGTTTTGGGAGCTGCTTAACAGGGTATAAAGAATCCTTTTTGTAACTTATTTGCTTTTAACAATATTTATACATAAATCAATTCGCTAAAAACAATTTCTTCTGCTTTTGCCTTAATTGAGTTCATTGTGCCTACCCAATAAAGTATGTCAGTATTTTTCATATCTTCTGTCAAATCACTTTTATCTTTTAACTCATTAATAATCTGTTGTACTCTATTATCTGCCGTTTCTTGTATTTCTTTGAGATGTGTATTTAATGTTCCGTCTATAAGCATTATAGTATATTCAGCTTTTTTATGTTCTTTTAAATAATTTAATCTTATACGCCCATATTTATTTAGAATAATTTTATCTTGTTCTGGTGGTATAAAATTTGGTATATAATAATCCTCTTTTAAATAGTATTCAATACCTGTTCTTTCGTCTATTTTAGTTTTCGGTAATTCATTATTCATAGCTAATTTTCCTCCTTTTAAAAACTAGTATCATTATTTCTTTTTTTATTTTTGTTTTGCTTATTTTCTTCTAATATAGTAACTTTTCTATAAATGTTATTAGCGATTTCATTGTCGTTGTTATCAAATATTCCATTTTTATATAGGTCATCACTTACAATTTTATAGTTTTCATCTTTATCATAGCATATTCGCTTATGAAAATGGCTCATAATATTATGCCAAAAGTCTTTAAATTTTTTCAGTTCTTGTTTTATTTTTTCCTTTTCAGCCTGTAATTTGTTTATGATTTTA
>CAJFUM010000096.1 GCA_904420285.1 uncultured Clostridia bacterium
GGGGCAATTTTAATTTCTATAGCTTTATTAAAAGCTTTTAATATATATATTAAAAGTATTAATAAGTAATACAAATTACAATTTATAGAGGATATCTGCCATATAATTCTCCTGACATAATAGCAGAATCAACTCCAAACTTATTTATTAAGTCTTTATTTGTAATAGAAAAGTTGTATTTATTTTCTCAATTTTGGTATTATTTAACTGTTACTATATAATGGTTTTACTTTATTGATGCCTTGAAATCCAGCTATTATGTATGTTTCTCAAATTTTTTGGTATCTTGCTGGTCATAACCATCTAAGCACAAAATAAATTTGAATAAAATTCATAAAATTAAACATTAGCTAAATAATATATATATTAAAATAAGAGCATTATGTGCTAGGTTACTCCAACTCGCACTCGCCTGAAAGGCTCGTTTGGTCGTTGCACGATACTGCAAAAATTTTCTAAACATACATAATAGCTGGATTTAATGAATAAATTTTTTCAAAACCATTTTTTAGTAATATTGAATTATATTAAATTTTGTGATATTTTATCATATAGATTGTTACAAAAGAGGTATAATATGAGTAGAAAAAACACTAATAAAAAATTAACAAAATCTTTAATATCTATATTTATTATTATATGTATTGGTATAATAGGTTATTTCCATCCTAATGTGCAAGAATATCTATCTGATAATGCAAATTATGAGAATGATGCTGTTTATGCAAGCACGAAAAGTAATACAAAATTACTGAATTTAAATAATATTCCAGAATATACTAATAAACCATATGTAATTCTTAATAACAATAATCCAAATTTTGATGAAAATGATTTAAAGTCCAAATCTTTTGAAAAATATAGCAATTTAGATTCACTTGGAAGATGTGGAGTTGCTTATGCATGTCTTAGCATTGATACAATGCCATCTGCTGATGATGAAAGAGGAAATATTTCTAGTATAGAGCCTTCTGGTTTTATTAATAAAAAATATGATAATATAGATGGTGGATATTTATATAATAGATGTCATTTAATTGGATATCAATTAAGCAACGAAAATGCTAATGAAAAAAATCTTATTACTGGTACTCGATACATGAATACAGAAGGTATGCTACCTTTCGAAAATGATGTGGCTGAATATATAAAAGAAACAAATAATCATGTTTTATATAGAGTAACACCTATTTATAAAGGTGATAACTTAGTAGCAAGTGGTGTACAGTTAGAAGCAAAGTCAGTAGAAGATAATGGTAAAAGCATTTGTTTTAATGTATATTGTTACAATGTACAACCTGGTATTAAAATAGATTATAAAACTGGTGAAAGTAGAGAAGCTGTATAGAAATATACAGTTTTTTTAGGAAATATGTGTATAAATTCCATTTTTATATAAAAAGCTATTTCCTTCTTTTGCTTTATGTTTTAAATTTTCTGGAAAATATATATCTTCAATTTCATATTTTGGTTTTTCTGTAGAATTCCATAAAAATATCCTTCCATTTGTATCTTCTGTTACAATATACGTATGACCTTCTTTTTTATAGTTTTCAATTTTTTGATCCTGCTTTTCTATTATTTCCTTTGCTTTTTCTGTTATTTCATTTATAACTAATTTAGTTACCTCGTTATCCACCATTAATTTTCCTTCTTTTATTCTCATTATACTATTTATTTGGGCATCTGAAGGTAATTTATTACTGTTTATTTCAATTTGTGTACGCTTGTGATTTTTAAATTTCCATACTCTATATGTATCTTCTCCTTTAACTTTATTTAATATAAAATAAAGTTCTTCTCCTTCTTTTATATTATTAGCATATTCATTTATTACTTCATTTCTGGCTTTAATTATACTATTTTCTGATGCTAAAGTTAATTTATGATTTGAAGCAATCTTACTAACAATATCCATTTCATTTTTTGTTTCACTTCTTTGTAATGATTCAGAGAGCTCTTTTATAAAATCTGATATTCCTTCTGTAATTTCTGATAAAGTATTTCCTTTTGCAAGACTTTCTTTTAAATTATTAAAAAAATCTAAACTCATACAATCACTCCTTTAATTTTAAATTTTATTTTTCTGGATATTATATAGACATGAAATAATTAGATAAAATTTTTTTAGATTTTAAAAAAGATATTAATAAAATTTTTAATATTATATAGTATCTGGTAAAATTCTTCAATAGTTACTATAAAATTATTAGATATTACTGTATATATGTCAATGATGTGAAACAAAGTTTTATAAAAAAATTGTAGTATATTGAATTTTATTATTGGTGCTTCGCACCAGTAC
>CAJFUM010000097.1 GCA_904420285.1 uncultured Clostridia bacterium
CCTCACACCGTTTACATCGCTATTTTTTGAGTTCGACATCAGCATACTGTTGCAACTGCTTTCATTCCGATTATCTCCTTCTCCCCCAGCTTCGCATTGAACTAGCCTAGCAATCAATTCTCTATCTGAATACGCCATAAAAAACACCTCATATTATTATATGAGATGTTTTTTTAGATGTTTCTATAATTCTTCTTTTCTTAAAATTTGTACTAACTCTTCAGAAAAGATATGTTTTTTCATATATCTTTTAAAATATAATATCAATAGAATAATTGACAATATACTAATTATTATACTATAAATAGGAATCTTAAATGAATACAAATTATAATCTAATATATTAATATATAATACATATGATAGTAATATACCAAATGCAATTCCTAAAACTAATGATATTATTCCGCAAATAATATTTTCTAAGCAAAATACATTAATTATTTGTTTTTCTTCCATTCCTATTGTAATTAATCGTACCATTTCTCTTTTTCTAACTTCTATACTAGTATTTATTGCATTATATATATTTATTATCCCAATTAACGTTATTATTGTAATAAAACCATATATAAACACTTTTTTAATCATTTGCTCTACTTTTAATGCTAACTCAACAGAAATATACTCTTGTCCTCTTATATTTTCGTCAGTTAAACCATACTTTATCATCAAATCATTAATTAAATCATCTAATTCTTTAGGATTATCAGTATTCATTTCTATTTCATAATTAATAAAATAATTATTATCTTCTGTAATTTCTCCTTTATTTATTATAATCTCATTTGTATTAGAATTTATTAATAAAGATACTCCTGCATTATTTATAAATCTTTCTTTAACTATTTTAACTATTTTTAGAGTTTTTCTTTTATTGTTGTCTAATGCTCCTAAATTAGATGGAACAGAATAATCTACAGAAATTTCATCTCCTTCTTTAAAATTGGTAAGCTTTATCCCATTATAAAATTTGGTCTTTTCTGGCAAATAATCTATTAAAATACATTCATTATCATTAAGCTTTTCTATTCCTAATTTCTTTAAATAATTATCATTTGTATTTTTATCTACCGAATATGAATCTGCATATAAAAGAAACTCTTCTGTTGAAGGATATAATGGAAAGAAATGCATATACACACCATATTTCTCATAATTTTTTCCATACATTTTTTCACTTGCTGTTTTTTCTTCTGAATGAATGTTTTCTTTGTTTACTAATAAATTTACATTCAATTGATTAAGAGCTTTGATATTATTAGCCAAGTTTGATTTTTTTATTTCGCTTATAATATCTTCTACTAATGCAGGATTTTCACTTTTATTATAATAAAGAGAAACTACATAATTATAATCTTTTTCTATTTCTTTTGAAAAAGTATTTTCAATATAATAACTTGCTGAAATTATTAATAAAATACTAACTGTTAAAGATGAAATTATGGCTGAATATCTAGCTTTATATCTTTCTAAATTTCTATATGCTAATTTTCTTTCTACATTAATTTTTTTATTATAATTAGTTGGTTTTACTTTTGATTTCCTTTTAGTATTTTTTATAAGAGCTATACTGGTGTTTCTTTCTACTTTTCTAATAGGAATTGTGGCAGCAATATTGGTTACTAATATTATTAAAAAAATAGATAGTATTACTATATTTATTGGAATAGCAAAATTTATATTATCATTTGCATTAATTAAACTCCATAAATCTAAATTTATATTTTCCAAACTTGGAATAAAAATATTAGCCATTTGTAAAATTAAATATGTAAATAAAATCCCTAAAATTAACCCTAGAGGAATTGATATACATATAATTATATTTAATTCATTTTTTAAACTTTTTCTAATTTGTTTTGTTGTAGCTCCTATTGACTTTAAAATACCAAAGTATTTTTTTCTTTCAGTAACTCCAATATTAGTAACAGAATAAATAAAAATCATTTCTACAATAGTAATTATCCCTACAAGAATACTTTCAGTATACAAAATATTTTTTTGAAAATATGATGTTTCATCTAAAACATTTTCATATGATAATAAAGTTTTATTGTATAAAGTTTTTTCTTCTATATTACCTTTTTCATTTCTATACGAATTTAGCATATAATAAATATCATAATAATCAGAATAAATCTGTTTTATATTATTACTAATTAAAGTAATACTTACATTAGATGAATCGCTTAAGCTATCTCTATCAAGTAGAGTAATTATTTCATTATTATTTAAAAAGTCAATAACTGGAGAATTGTCTAAAATGCCTACAACTTTATAATCTACTAAAGTATCGTTAATATTAATTCTTGCAGTTTCATTTATTTGTAAATTTCCATTACCTTTATGTATTAATATTTCATTATTATTATTTGGAAATCTTCCTTCTATTAAATGGGACTGCAAAAGATTTTTCATTGCACTAGCATCATATTCCATTAAAACTACATTACTAGAATCATCATTATTAAGTATGCTTTTATCTTTTAAATGAATTATTGAAATTTCCTTTACATTACTATGTTTCTCTATAATTTTTGCTTCTTCATATGTTATATCATCATATTTTATTTCCCAATTTTCATTATTTCGTTCATTTTGTATTAAATATTCTCTATATGTATCTATAATTAATAGAACCATCAGAATAAGCATTGTTGCAATAGTAACACACACTATTAAATTAATAGTTCTCTTTTTATTATTTTTTAAATAATTTAGAGCAATTTTCCAAGTTACACTCATGCTAATGATTCCTTTCGTCCTTAGTTATTTTTCCATCTACAATTGTTATAATTCTATCTGCTTGTAATGCAATATTTTCATCGTGTGTTACTAAAAGAATAGTTTGCTTGTATGTTCTATTATAATATTTAAAAAGTTCTATTATCTCTTTAGCATTTTTACTATCTAAATTTCCAGTTGGTTCATCAGCCAAAATTATACTTGGATTATTTATTAAAGCTCTTGCTACAGAAACTCTTTGCTGTTCTCCCCCAGATAATTCTGAAGGAAGAACACATTTCTTCTTTTCTAATTTTAGTAATTTTATAATTTCATTTAATCTATCCTTATCTACTTTTTTCCTATCTAATAATCTAGGCAAAATAATATTATCTTCTACATTCAATGTAGGTATTAGATTATAGAATTGATATACAATACCTATATTTCTCCTTCTAAAAATAGTCATTTTATCTTTTTTTAAAGAAGTGATATCTGTTCCTTCTATAAATATACTACCGCTTTGTAGGTTTATCTATTCCTCCAATAATATGTAATAATGTAGATTTTCCACTACCACTAGGTCCTACAATAGCAATAAACTCTCCTTTATAAGCCTCAAAACTAATATTATTTAGAGCCAGTAATTTGTTTTCACCATTTCTATATTCTTTTGAAATATTTTTTAGTTCCAAAATCTTCATTAGCTCCCCCCTTATAGAAAATAATTCTTACACTAATATTATAAAATTTATAAATGACTTTAAAATGACATTTTTAAATATTATATATTTTTATAATAAAGCTAGTTCCCTGGTTTATACTACTTTCTACACTTATTTCTCCATTTTGATTTTCTATAATAGTTTTGGCTAAAGAAAGTCCAATTCCATAACTATTATCATCAGAATTTTTTCCTCTAAAAAATTTATCAAATATTTTATTTTTATCCTCTTCTTCAATCCCAACTCCATTATCTTTTATTAATAATTTAATAAATAAAGGATTTTTTTCACATTTTATAATTATGTTAGAATTATTATACGAATGCTCTATACAATTTTTTATTATATTTTCAACTGCTTCAACAAACCATTTTTCATCAATATATATTTGAGTATTAGTATTGTCTTCTATAATTAAATTCAAATTTTTTATTTCTAAAAAGATATTCAAATTATCCCTAACCATATATAAAATATCTTTTAGATTGCAGTCCTTCATATTAAAATTTACACTTTTTGTATCCAATTGTGCCATTTGTAATAAAGAATTCACTAACCAATTCATTTGATCTAATTGTTTAGAAGCTGCAAAAATAAACTTTCTTGTATCATTATCTAGTTTACTCTCATTCGCAATAATCGCATCAACCATTGAACTTATTGCCATTAGAGGTGTTCTTAATTGGTGAGAAATATATGCCAAATAATTTGAAAGAGTCTCTCTATCTTTTGATAAATTTTCTGCCATTTCTTTTAGATCTGTAATTATTTTATATAAATCATTTTTTAAATTACTAATTTCACTCTCTGAAATATTATTTAGTTCTAATTTATAATTTTTATTTAATAAATCTTCTACATATTCTCTAACAGATTTAACTTCTTTTTTTGTTTTACTAAGAATATATGTAAAGTATGAAATCAAAAATAAACAGATGATAAATAAAACAACAAAGCTAATAATTATATATTTAAATGAATTGTTTTCTATCTCTGTTAATGCAAAATTATTTACAAGGCTGTTTGTAGCATAATTTTGCATAATACTAATTTTATTATTTTCCCAAAGCTTTAGTATAACAAAAAATGATATTAAACTTATAATTATTGTAAATATTATAGAAAAAACAAAATATCTTTTAATACTTTCTTGCTTCATATTATATTTTATATCCTACTCCTTTTATAGTTTTTATAATTGAAGGGTTATTTATATCATCTTCAATTTTTTGCCTTAACCTTTTAATATATACAGTTAGTGAATTATCATTAATTATATTACCTTTTTTATTATAAGAAATATCAAGCAATCTATCCCTTGTAACAACTTTGCCATTTGCATTTAATAAAGTAATTAATATTTCCCATTCCAGAGTAGTAAGAGTTATCTCTTGATTATTTTTTATAATTACTCTTCTATCTATATCAAATATAACATTATTTATTTCAATGATGTTTTCTCTTTTATATTTTCTAATGGCATTTTGTATTCTTGCAATTAATTCTCTTATTCTAAATGGTTTAATTATATAATCATCTGCCCCTATATTTAATCCTTTTATAATATCTTCTTCTGTATCTTTAGCAGTAACAAAGATAATAGGTATATTTATTTTACTTTTTATTTCTCTACATAATTCTAATCCATTTCCATCTGGAAGCATAATATCAATTATAATTAAATCATAATTACACTTTTTTATTTCTTCATAACAACTTTCAGTATTTGTAGCTATACTAACTGAATATCCTTCATATTCTAAAGAAAATTTTAGTCCATCTGCAACAATATAATTATCTTCAACAATAAGTATTCTCATCTATTCCTCCAAATCTATCACCATATATTATGTATAATAACATAATAAGAATTTACAAATCAATATTTTTTCTCTATTTGCTAGATTTTTAGTACTAAATTTAGTATAATATTAATATTAAATGCGAGTATGCTGGAACTGGCAGACAGGCACGTTTGAGGGGCGTGTGCTTTTAAAGCGTATGGGTTCAAGTCCCATTACTCGCACCATTTTAATATAGATAATACTTAGAAAGGATTTAAATGAAATTATTATATTTTGTAGATGAAAAAAATCCATATTCAACTATAAAAGAAGTTTTAAAAGCTCATTTTAATATTTCTGAAAGATTGTTGTTAAAATTAAAGCGCAATAATAAAATATTACTAAATAACCAAATTACTAACATTAATACTAATATAAAAAATAATGATCTCATACAAATTTTCTTAGATTTTGAAGAAGATAATTCTAATATATTACCTACTAAAATGAATTTAGACATTATATATGAAGATGAAGCATTTATTATTATTAATAAACCTGCAGGAATACCAGTTCACCCTTCAATGGAACATTACACCGATAGTTTATCCAATGGACTAAAATACTATTATGACTTAATTAATTTAAAAAAGAAAATACGCCCAGTTAATAGATTAGATAGAGACACATCTGGTTTAGTTATATTCGCTAAAAATGAATATATACAAGAATGCTTAATAAAACAAATGAACAACAATATTTTTTACAAAGAATATATTGCATTATGTGAAGGTAATTTTACTGAACTGGATGGAATAATAAATAAACCAATAGCCAGAAAACAAGATAGCATAATAGAAAGATGTATTAGCCCAAATGGTGATAAGGCTATTACAGAATATAAAGTTTTATCTTATAATAAAGAAAATAATATTTCAGTAGTACAATGCATTCTAAAAACAGGTAGAACACATCAAATTAGAGTACATATGAAATCTATTGGTCATCCTATTTTAGGAGATACTTTGTATGGAAATAGTTCTAATATTATCAGTAGACAAGCTCTTCATGCTTATAAGATTTGTTTCTATCATCCTTTAACAAAACAAAGTAATGAATTTATTGCACCAATTCCTAAAGATATAGAACAATTAATTTTATAGAAAAAATCAGACTTTTGTTAACATAAGTTTGATTTTTTGTTTGTATTTTGGTATAATATTCATATAGCAGTAAAATTTTTTTGGAGAAGAAAGGAATTATTAAAATGGCTAAGGACAAGATTTTATCCAAGAAAGAGTTTTTGAGCAAAGATTTAATTCATTATGAACTTTGGCTAGCAATTACCCCCATTGTACGGAGAAATCTAATAAACAATGATTGTCATTTAGCATTTTGCAAAGTTCTTGAAATTGACAAAACGGAACTACGATTAAAAGTTCTTGCTCTAACAGGCGAATATGAACTAGTAACTATCACATATCAGTGTGATAAGTCAGAAAATTGGGAAAATGATTTTATTCCCAATGCTGTCCGTTTGAAAGAATTATCATTCCTATATGATTTGAAGCAAAATTGGATAAGGGGTGAACTTCTTACTAATGAACAAGCAAATGTAAAAGCAATTCATTACTTTTTGGATGCTCCAACATTTGATTCTCCAAAAACTGAAAAACGATAGAGAATTCTCTATCGTTTTTTCTAATATCCCATTTTTTTGTAAATCTTCTGTTTTATAGTTAATACTATTGCACTAATTAAAGCTAATACTACAAATATTCCAAATTCTTGTTTATTTATATTACTAATTTGTAATAGATTTCTAAACAAATATACAGCCGCGAAAAATCCTATAAAAGTAGTAGTAAATAAAAAAGTGTGTAATTTATTAAATGGTATACAAACTTCTAGTACTGCCATAATACTTACAAATCCTATTAACAAATACATAATTGTAACTAATGGTCCTTGTGCAATATTTAATACTGGTGCTGCAAAAGTTAAAAATATTATATTTAGCATAATTACTATTGCAAAAGGAGCGGCATTTCTCAGAACCGTTTTCAAAAATGTTCCTATAACCGGTTTATTATTTGGTTCAAACGAAATAAAGAATGAAGTATATGCTTCAATTGCTAAATCTATTAATGTAATTTGTATTGGAATAAATGGAAATGCAGTATTAGTTAATATACAAAAAATAGATAATAACATTGAATATATTGTTTTTATAAAGAATATTCTAGCAACATTAGTTAAATTGTTTACTACTCTTCTACCTTCCATTAATACATCTTTTAATACACTAAAATCTTGATTTAAAAGAACTATTTGAGATACTTGTTTAGCCGCATCATTTGCATCTGGAAGAGTTATACTACAATCTGCTTCTCTTAGTGCTATTACATCATTTACTCCATCACCTGTCATTGCTACTTGATGACCTTTAGCTTGTAATGCTTTTACAATAATACTTTTCTGATGTGGTAATACTCTTGCAAAGATACTATATTTATCAACAATATCAACTATTTCTGCATCAGAATTTAATGTTGATAAATCTATATAAGAATCATATTCTGCAAGCCCTGCTCTCTTAGCAATAGTAGAAACTGTTATTGGATTATCTCCAGATATAATCTTAATATCTACAGATTGAGTTTTAAAATACCCCAACATTTCCTTTGCATTTTTTCTTAATGGATCAGCTAAAAAAATTGATGCTATTAAACTAAGAGTTGGTAACTCTTCTGACGATAAAGCTTGTTTTGTAAATCCTATACATAATACTCTTTTCCCATCTTCTTGTGCTTCTAAAACACTATTAGGAATTTCTGTATTAGCTGCTTTGCTTAATTTTTCTGGTGCTCCAACAACTATTGTTCCTAAATCTTTAAATGTAACACTACTCCATTTTCTCTCTGATGAAAATGATATATCACTAACTTTTTCATATTTAGAATCACCAATAAAATAATTTTTTAATGCCATAAAAGTTGCATTACTATCATCTGTTTCATTTACATATGTACACATTATATTTTCTAAAGTATCTGGCAATACATCTGTATTGTATTTTTCTATATCAATAACTTTCATTTTTCCTTCGGTTATTGTACCTGTTTTGTCTAAACACAATGTATCAACATGTGCTAAAGTTTCTACACTGTATAAATCTTGTACTAAAACCTGTTTTTTAGCTAATTTAATTACTCCAGACTCTAAAGCTATACTTGTTAAAAGTACAAATCCTTTTGGTAGCATTCCTAACAATGCTGCTGCAGTAGCTATTACTGATTGTTGTAAATTAACTTCTCTAAATACATAAGCTTGTACAAATAAAATTACTCCTACCGGAATTATTACAAAACTAGTAAAATTAGTTACTTTCTTCATTGAATTTAATAATTCTGAATTTACTTGTTTATGTTTTTGTGTAGCATTAATTATCTCATTTGCAAAATTGTCATCACCTACTTTTTCAACCTTAGCATAACATTTTCCACTTACAACATAACTACCAGAAAGAAGCTTTGCATCTTTTTCTTTTAAAATAGTATCTGATTCTCCTGTAAGTAAAGATTCATTTACTTCAATCTCCCCTTCTAAAACGTATGCATCAGAAGGAATTTGATCTCCCTGCATTAGTAAAATAACATCATCTAATACAATTTCATCTATATTAATTTCTTCTTCTTTACCATTTCTTATAACTTTTGTTTTAGCAGCTGTTAAAATTGACAATTTTTTAACTAAATTTTTTCCATGTATTTCCTGCACAATTCCTATTAAAACATTAACTATAATGATTAATATAAAAACCATATTTGTATATGCATGCACACATGCAAGTGCAATTGCTATAATTAAATTAAACAAATTAAATAAAGTACATACATTATCTCTTATTATTTCCCAATTTGATTTTAAATTATTCGTATTAGATTTATTTATTTTTCCTTCTGCTATTCTTTTTTTTACTTCCTCAGTATTTAAACCATTTATCTTCTCCATAATTTCACTCCTTGTAGTTTTATAGCAAGCCTATTATATAATTAACAACAAAATTTGACAAGTACTTTTAAATAAAATATAAAAATATACTAGACTTTTTTTATTTTTTTGTGTATGATTATATAGTACTTTTAGATAAAAACAATTTTTATTGTATGGAGGGATTTTATGATGTCTATTTTTTCAAAAAATATTTTTAAATTTTTGATAATTTTTTCTATAATTGTATTTTTATTTATACCATCTGTTTCTGCAACAGATATAAATATGAATTTAACACAAGATACTAATACTATAGATTCTAATACAATTGGAAGTATTGAAAACACTATTTCAGATGTAATTAATGAAAATGAAACAGAAAATACAATAGCTACTAATCCAAGTGATGGAATTGATGGAACTGCAGCACCTTCAGGAGTTAGCAGCATTGCACAAGAAAATATGAGTTTCGCAAATATATTAAATATCCTTGTAATTACTGTTGGTGTAGTATTAATTTTATTAGCAATTGCAATTTTAATACGTTTAAAATCATAAAAAAATTTTGTAAAAATATCACAATTTATTTTGTGATATTTTTTTGAATAATTTATTTTAAAAAAGCAATAATATAAATAGAGAAATCTTTTTAAATACTCAAATTCAAAACAAGGAGGTTTTATCATGAAAAGAAAATCTTTAATTATACTTTTATTCACAATTCTATTTGTATCTATTGCTTTTTCTGTATTCGCCATGGATAATGTAACAGGAAATATAAGGAATTTCGTTGGTGGTACTGAGAACATGGTAGAAAACGCTGGAAATGGAATTATGACTGGTATAAAAGATGGTATAAATACAATATCAAATGGAAGTAAAAACGTTGTAGACGATGTAAAAAATGGTGCTAATGATGCTAAAAATACTGTTACAGGAACTGTAACAAATAATAATAGCAATAATAATAGATATACAGCAACAAGAACTTCTGCTAATGATGTTACAGTTGCAGGTATGACAGGTAATACTTGGTCATGGATTATTGTAGCTATTACAGCTGCTGCTATTATACTTTTAATTTGGTCATATTTTAGACAAAAAAGTAGCAACGATATTTATATTGATTCAGATGACGAATAAATCATTAAATTTTTTTAAAGCAAAGCTAAAATTAAATATAAGCTTTGCTTTTTATTTAAATATTTTATACTAGTTTTTTTTATATATTGATGGTATAATATTTAATATTAATTAAAGAATTTTGAAAGGAATTAATTATGAAAAAACATATTATTGCTACCAACCCAACTGCAAAGCACAATTATGATATTCAAACTACATATGAAGCAGGTATTGTATTATCTGGTACAGAAATAAAATCTATTAGAAATAATAAAGTAAATTTAAAAGATAGTTATGCTAATATAAAAAATGGAGAAGTATTTATATATGGATTACATATAAGCCCATATGAACATGGAAATATTTATAATAAAGATCCATTAAGAACTAGAAAGCTTTTATTAAATAGGCGTGAAATAAATAAACTTACTGGCCTTATTAAACAAAAAGGACTAAGTCTTGTCCCTATTTCTTTATATTTCAATGGAAATTTTGTAAAAGTTGAACTCGGTGTAGGAAAAGGAAAAAAATTATATGATAAAAGACAAGATATTGCAAAAAAAGATGCTCAGCGTAGAATGCAACAAGCAATGAGTTTAAAAAATAAGTAAAAATACCTACAATGTTATACTTCTATTTAACATTGTAGGTATTTTTATAAAACTTTTTTTACTTAACTATATTTTATTGCTTGAACCAAATACATCTTTAATTTTATGTTCAACTATTTCTTTTATAAGCTCTCTTGCTGGTTTTAAATATGCTCTTGGATCAAATTTAGATGGTTCTTCCATAAATACCTTCCTTATAGCTGCTGTCATTGCTAAACGTAAATCGGTATCTACATTTATTTTAGAAACTCCAGATATACTTGCTTCATGAAGCATTTCATCTGGCACACCTTTTGCTCCTGGTATATCTCCCCCATATTTGTTACACATATCAACTAATTCTGGTATGACTGTAGATGCCCCATGTAAAACTATAGGAGTATTAGGAATTTTATTTTTTACTTCTTTTAATATATCAAATCTTAACTTAGCTTCTCCTTTAAATTTATATGCCCCATGACTAGTTCCTATAGCAATGGCTAATGAATCACAACCAGTTCTTTCAACAAATTCTTTTGCTTGGTCTGGATCTGTATACATTGCCTCATGCGCTTCAACTTTTACATCATCTTCTATTCCTGCTAATTTTCCAAGTTCTGCTTCTACTACCACACCTTTTGAATGTGCATAATCTACTACCTTTTTAGTTAATTCAACATTTTCTTCAAAACTATATTTAGATCCATCAATCATAACTGAAGAAAATCCACTATCAACACACATTTTGCATGTTTCAAAATCTGGTCCATGATCTAAATGTAATACTATAGGTATATCATACTCTTCTAAAGCAGCTTCTACCATTTTTTTTAGATATCCTATTCTAGCATATTTTATAGCACTAGCAGATGCTTGTAAAATAACTGGTGAATTTTGAGCTGCTGCTGCATCAACTATTCCTTGTATTATTTCCATATTATTTACATTAAATGCTCCTATTGCAAACTTCTCTCTCATTGATTTTTCAAACATATCCTTAGTTGTTACTAATGGCATAAAAATCCCTCCTTTAATATGACATATTATATATTAATGTCCAAAATATAGCAAGCAGTTTTATTAAAATATTTATTTCAAAAACTTAACATATATTACAAAAATACAGGGGGTAATAATTTCTTACCCCCTGTAAGTGAGTTTCAACGTAGATTAAAGGATTTTGCTTGCAATAGTACTAAGCGTACTTCTAACAGATTCCTCATTTTTCATTGAGATCTGCCAACAAAGAGGATTTTCTTTAAACTTTTCAGAAAGATAAACAAGTCCATTGTATCTTTCATTAAGTTTCGGATTATCAACCTGAGTTGGATCACCTAAGAAAACGAACTTTGAACCTTCAGCAGCTCTTGTAACAATAGACTTGATGTCGCCAGGATCAATGTTTTGGGTTTCATCAATGATGAAAATGGAATTGACTATTGTACTTCCTCGCAAGTAACCAATAGGCTTAAGTTGAGTAATATTTTGTTCAAAGTAATATTGTCCACTTTCAACATAATTCTTATCACTCTTGCCGTATTTTTTACTTCCATTTATGAGAATATCAAGATTATCCATAATTCCACTCATGTGTGGAAAAAACTTATCCTTAATATCTCCTGGAAGATAGCCAACTTCCTTTCCTACAGTCTCAGGAGGAGCTGCCAGTAGAACTCGAGAATATTTATCATCTTCATAACCTTGTAGAGCAGCAGCCAAAGTACAAAAAGTCTTGCCAGTACCTGCGCCGCCTTTCACGATTACAAGAGGAGCTTTTTCCCAATCCATCAGCAAACACTCTATCAACATTCTCTGCCCTGCATTTTTAGCAGATATACCCATCGGATAGTTCGCTTCACCAAACACTAATGGAACAATCTTTTCTCCATCATACCTTCCAATAAAGCATTGATTATTATCCACCGCCTTTACTTCTGTAAACATATTGCATACCCATTCAATTTTAGAGCTCTCAATAATTTCTGAAATAGGCATAAACTTGTTTTTAAAAAAACGGTTAATGGAATCTGCTGTAGTTTCGAGATGAATACGTCCAGTATATTGCTCGGCAGGAGTAGGAAATAAATCATCTTTAAAGTCCTCAGCATTAATGCCTAATGCTCTCGCTTTGATTCGAATTGCCTTATTTTTTGATACAAGAACAACTTTTTTATCAGGATTTTCTTGCTGAAGGCCTAAACAAACTTGAAAAACTCTTTTATCAATACTGGTTATTCCCTCCATATCGATGTGAATATTATGAAAATTTTTTTCAATTTTCAAGATACTCCCATTTGCTTGTCTCTCTCCTCCATTCATCAGCTTCTGAATATCAAAAGTTTCAATATAACTTAAGATACTCTCAGCCACTTTCTTCTTCTCTGGCATTCCCTTATAACCTTGCAACTGGTCAATAACTGCTAAAGGAATTACTACTTCATTGTCTGTTCCAAACCGCAATGGGCTGGAAGGAGATGACATTAATGAATTGATTCTTAGTACAAACATCTTGGTCATCTGATTATCTCCTTTCACGTCGTACACATACTTTTGAGTTCTGCAAAAGCAAATTATAGCTTTTACCTTATAAATAAACTCTGTAAACATTATACACTATATTACGTTCATATACAAGTTTATTTATTATTTTTTTCATTTCTATAACTACTACACATTGATTCATCAGATTGGTTAGTATTACATCCAATAATTGGAGTAACAATTATTTGTTCTAATTGACACTCTTGTGTTTGCCCATCATTATATTTACAGCTAGTAACTGTACAATTAATTTTTTGATTTTTTTCCATAAAAAAATAGCCTCCTTTTTTTGATATAACAACAAATGTTTTTTGTTATACTATTAGTATGGCTATTTTCTTTATTTTTATAATGCAAATTATTTTTTGTCAGATTTTTTCATTGAAATTTTAAAACAATTTTTTACTCTATATTTTTAAACAATTCTATTCCAATCTATTATTACTTTCAATTTCGATACAATTGCAATTTTGTGGCTGCTGAAAACTTAAATACCAATTAATTCCATTTCTATTTTGATTTATTTCATTATTTCTTTCTAATAATTTTTCAAAAGTTGTTGGTGATGGAACTATTATTGGTTCACATGGAATCCAATTTGCTGGCATTGCAGCATTATTGCTATCTGCCACCTGCAACGCTTGTAATGCTCTTAATATTTCTGGAATACATCTACCAACATTCATCGGATATACTAAAATCAATCTTATTATTCCTTTATCATCAATTATATATACATTTCTTACAGTTTCTGTATTACTGATATCATTTGATATCATTCCATATTTTCTTGCAATTTCACCATTTCTATCTGCAATGATTGGAAATGGAATTCTTATTCCTGTTCTACAATATATGTCATATACCCACGCAATATGAGATGCATTTGAATCAACACTAAGTCCAATTAAGCAAGTATTTAAATTTTCGAAATATGTATTGGCTCTTGCAAATGATATCATTTCTGTTGTACATACGGGGGTAAAATCTTTAAATGTGGGGATAGTTAAATTAATTTTTCAATATTGACTTTTAAATCAAATTTTACACTTTTATCACTATAAATCCATATAGTATCAATTATATTTTCTAAAACATATCTGCTAGGGACTTCAGCAGATATAATCTCATCAAAATATTCCATTGCTGTTTTTAGTTTTTTCATTTTTTCTTTTGAGATGTCTTGCTCTGCTTTCTGCAAAATTTCTTGTAGTTTTTCTATCTTACTTGTCTTTTCTTTCTCTAATTCTTTGTATGAATCTTCGATCATCTGTTTCTGATACTCATTGTTGTTTCCTGCTAAATCTTTTATTTTTTGATTTAATAGCACTTTATACTCGGCTTTTAATGTTTCAATTTCAAACTTAATTTTTTCTTTATTACTCTGTTCTTTATTAGTTTTAACTTCAATTTCTATTTTATTTATTTCATCTTGATATTTTTCTTTTGTAAATTTTAGAAATTCTTTTAA
>CAJFUM010000098.1 GCA_904420285.1 uncultured Clostridia bacterium
AATTTACATTAAATTTTTCTTATACAATCATTTATTTAATGTAAATTAAACTTATAAAATTGATTGTAAATATATTATACGAGGAAGTTACATTATGGAAAGAAGATTAAAAATAGCACTAATTGTTTTATTTATTATATTAATATCTATTATTTCATTTGTAGGATTATTTGTACAAGATACAAAATTTATGAAAAACGTATTGCCAGAATATCAATTAGGTATGGATTTAAAAGGACATCGAGCTATAACTGTAAATGTAAGTGATGAAGAAGAAACTATCTATTATGATAAAGATGGAAATGAAGTTAGCTCTGAGGTTGAAGGAGGAAAAACTGAAAAAAAGCCAGTTAATGCTCCAGAAAATTTAACAGCAGAAAATTATAAAAAGGTAAAAGAGTTAGTTGAAAAAAGATTTGTAGATTTAAATCTTTCTGAATATATTATAAGACTAAATGAAAATAATGGTTCTATTACTGCATACTTGCCAGAAAATGATATGACAGATATTGCATCTCAATTTGTGTATTCAAAAGGTGAATTTACAATAGAAAATGAAGAAGGAGAAATATTATTAGATTCTAATAATATAGATACTGTTAGAGTTGGATATTCTAGTACTGAAACAGGAACTGCAGTTCATTTAAGTTTTGAATTTAAAGATGACAGTATAGAAAAGCTAAAAGAAATTACTAATACATATGTAGAAAGTACAGATGAAGAAGGTAATGATAATTCTAAGGAAGTATTAATAAAAGTAGATGGAAATACATTGTTGCAGACAAGTTTTTCTGAAGAAATAGCAAATGGAATATTACCATTAACTTTAGGAACAACAACAGATACAGAAACTTTAAATACTTATATACAAGAAGCATCTAATATTGCAATATTAATAAATAATGGTCCACTTCCAATTGATTATACTGTAGATCAAAATAGATTTATAAAATCAGATTTAACAATGCAAGATGCAATAATTCCATTAATAGTTATTGGTGCAGTTTGTGTTATAGCATTTTTAGTATTAATTATAAAATATAAAAAATTAGGATTATTATCAGTAATATCATATATTGGATATTTAGCTTTATTATTGATAGTTATTAGATATACAAATTTAGTAATCACTTTAGAAGGAATATTTGGAATACTAATAGCAATGATATTAAATTACGTATTTTTAGTATATTTACTTCAATCATTAAAGAAAACAACTAATGTAGCAGAAGTTAGTAGAGTGTATAATAAATCTATATTATCTACAATTCTAATCTTAGTTCCAGCAGTAATAATTGGTGTAGTATTTGCATTTGCTGTATGGTTACCAGCATATAGCTTTGGAACAATAATATTCTGGAGTATATTAATTATGATTTTATATAATATAAGCATTACAAGAGTTCTGCTATTAAATAGTATAAAGAAATAAAATATAGAAAGGAATGAAATTAATGATGAAAAAATTAATTTATGCAATTTTAATTTGTATTATAATAGCAGGAATTGTAATTATTGCTACAATGGGGCTAAAAGCAGATATTTTATATAGTAAAAATGTTGAATTAGATATTTATATAGGTAAAGTTGCAGAAAAGAAAGATATAGAAAATATTGTACAAGAAGTTTTTCCTAATGAAAGAATTATAGTACAAGAAGTAGAGTTATTTAATGATATGTATGCAATAACTTTGCCAGATACAAGAAGTGATGATGAATTAAATGCAAAAGTAGAAGAATTGAATAATAAAATAAATGAAAAATATGAGTTAGAAAATAAAACTGAAGATATTACAATTACACATAATCCTAAAGTTAGGTTATCTAGTATTATTACACCATATTTTTGGATAATAATAATAAGTATAGTTTTAATATTAATTTATGTGGCTATTAGATACAAAAAATTAGGCATAATAAAAACTATTCTTTCATATATAATATCAATTGGGGCTGTAGAAATGCTATATTTAAGTATAATTGCAATAACAAGATTTCCAATAAATAGAGTAGTTATTCCTTTAGGACTATTATTATTCCTTGTTGTTATAACTATTTTAGGATTTATAAATGAAAGAAAATTAGTTAAAGCAGATGAAAATATGGATAATAAAAAAGTTAAAGAATAGTAAATTAGATAAAAAAATAAAAAATTCAACAAAAAACGACATCTTTAATATAATATATTAGGATGTTGTTTTTTTGTATGGAAAAAATTAAAGGGAGTGATAAAATGTTTAAAAAAATAAAAAAATTTTTAAATAGGAGTATTGAAAATAAATATATTTCATATAAAAAATTAAAAGAATTAATGAAAGATGAAGACGTATATTTAATAGATGTTAGAAGCAATCAAGAATATGAAGAAGGTCATTTAAATGGAGCAATAAATATTCCAAGTTATAATATAAAAATGCAAATAGCAGAAAATGTGCAAGATAAATTATCAACTATAATTCTATATTGTTCTACTGGTCATCGAAGTGAAATATCAAAAAAAATATTAGATGAATTAGGATATAAAAATGTATTTTGCTTAGAAGATGGAATAGAAAAAATTTGGTTAAAGGGCATGTGAAAATTGTCCTTTTATCACATTTGAAAAAAATTAGAATAAAATATGTATATCTAATGCTGATTTAGTAGATAATAATATAGATTAAGGGGAAAGGAGAAATTCCTAAATGAAATCATATTGTATAAAAACAAATAATGAAAAAATAATAGAATATCTACTAAATAAAATTTCAAATATAAATTTTCCTAATATATATTATTGCAAAAAAACTTTTAAATTATACGATAATGTAATTTTACATTATTTAGATAATGACGTAGATAAATTTAAAAATATAGTATCTACTTTAATTATAGATAGTATAATTAATTTTTACCAAGAAAAAATATTTAGGAGAATTATTAATGTAAACTATTTTTATTTTGATGATTTTGAAAGAAATATAATATTTGAGAATTGTATAGAATTTTTTAAACAAGAAAAAAGTGAAATTACAGAAACGCTATTTGACGAAATTAAAAAATATATTGAATACAATAGAAATATTGTATTAGAAGGTGTTGCTAATTTTAGAGTTAAAGAATATGTAAAAATTCTAGATAATATAGTAGATATGGCAGTTAATAAATATATAATTGAAAAAGAATATAAAGAATTTATAAATTTATTAAAAATATATGTAAATTCTAGTGGAGCTAAAACAGATATTATGCATTTAATTTATATTAATGGAGAATCTATTTTATTAGATAAAGAAAAGAATATTGTGCAGGTAGAGAGCAATATTAATAATGCAAGATATTTATCAGATATTAGCTTTTCATCCAATGATATCGCACTAAACACTTTACTAAATTTATTGCCAAAAAAGTTAAAGATTCATGTAATAAACAAAGAAGATGAATTTATAAATACTCTCAAATTAATTTTCGATAATCGTGTAGAAATTTGTACAGATTGTAATATATGCAAAACATATAAAATGATAAACAATGTGAAAATTAGCAAGTAATATTTACTATTCCTTCCTTTTATGATAATATATATATGAAAATTTAATGAGTGAAGGGATAGTAAATATGGAAGAAAAAAAATTAGTAACAATATTAGTGCCAGCATATAATGAACAAGAAGTACTACACATGTTATATGATAGACTAAAAAAATTAATGGATGAAAATTCTAAGTATGATTTTGAAGTTTTATTAGTAAATGATGGAAGTAAAGACAATACATTAAAAATTATGGAAGAATTAAGAGAAAAGGATAAAAGAATTTGTTATTTAAGTTTATCGAGAAATTATGGAAAAGAAACTGCAATGATAGCAGGTTTGGATTATTGCAAAGGAGATGCTGTAATAATTATAGATGCAGATTTGCAAGATCCACCAGAATTAATCCCAGAAATGCTAAAGTATTGGGAAGAAGGCTATGATGATGTGTATGCAAAAAGGCGTTCAAGAAAAGGAGAAACTTGGTTAAAAAAGTTTACTTCTACAATGTATTACAAAGTACTACAAGCTTTCACTAAAATACAAATTCAAAAAGATACAGGAGATTTTAGATTATTAGATAGAAGATGTGTTGAAGCTCTAAAATCTTTACGAGAATCGCAAAGATATACTAAGGGTTTATTTAGTTGGATTGGATATAACAAAAAAGAAATTTTGTATGATAGAGATCCTAGAGCTGCTGGAAAAACTAAATGGAATTATAAAAAATTAGTGGATTTATCAATTGATGGAATAACATCATTTACTACTTCACCTCTTAGATGGTCTGCAATAATAGGAATTTTAGTTTCAATAATTGGGTTTATATATATGATTTACATAATAATAAAAACACTTGCGTTTGGAGTTGAAGTACCAGGATATGCTTCAACTATGGTTGTTATATTATTCTTAGGTGGAATACAACTTATTTTCCTGGGAGTAATTGGAGAATATTTAGGAAGAGCATTTTATGAAACAAAAGGAAGACCATTATATTTTATAGATAGATACAACGAAATAAAAGAAACTAATAAAAATTTAAATAAACCTAGAAATTTGTTATAAAATGTGATATAATATTAGGGTCGTTTAATTTTAGAAAATTAGAAAGGAAGATTTATATGCCAAGAAAAACAAAAATTATTTGTACATTAGGACCAGCTGTAGACGAACAAGCAATGTTGGAGGGATTAATTAAAGCAGGTATGAATGTTGCTAGATTTAACTTCTCTCATGGAGATTACGAAGAACAAGGATCTAGAATAGAAACATTTAAAAAAGCTAGAGAAGCTGTAGGTTTACCTGTTGCAATGCTTTTAGATACTAAAGGACCAGAAATTAGAATTGGAAAATTTGCTACAGGAGAAGCAAATTTAAAAGCAGGCGATACTTTTACTTTATTAAATGAAGATGTTGATGGAGATGATACTAAAGTATCTGTTACATATAAAAATTTATATAATGAAGTAAGTATTGGAACAAGAATTTTAATTAATGATGGTTTAATAGAAGTAATTGTAGAAAAAATCGATGGAAAAGATGTAGTTTGCAAAGTTGTAAATGGTGGAAGATTAACTAATAGAAAAAGTATTAATATACCAAATTCAAAAATAAAGTTACCAAGTATGACAGAAAAAGATAAGTCAGATATAATATTTGGTATAAAAAATGGATTTGATTATATTGCAGCATCTTTTATTAGAAAAGCAGAAGATGTAAAAAATATAAGAAAAGTTCTAAAAGAAAATGGTGGAGAATATATTAAAATTATTTCTAAAATAGAAAATAGAGAAGGTATTGACAATTTTGATGAAATATTAGAAGCTTCTGATGGAATTATGGTAGCTAGAGGAGATTTAGGTGTTGAAATTCCAATGGAAGAAGTTCCAATAAGACAAAAAGAATTTATCCAAAAATGTGGAAGAGCAGGAAAAATTGTTGTAACTGCAACACAAATGCTAGAGTCAATGGTTAATAATCCAAGACCTACAAGAGCAGAAGTAAGCGATGTTGCAAATGCAATATATGATCAAACTAGTGCTATTATGCTTTCAGCAGAATCTGCAGCAGGTAAATATCCAATTGAATGTGTAAAAACAATGGATACAATTGCAAGAGCAATAGAAGGTTCAATAAAATATTGGAAAAGATTCAAAAACAAAGAATTCCCAATTTTAGGTAGAGATTATGAATTTAATTTAAATTATTCTACTTGTATGACAGCAATGAATTTAGATACTAAAGCAATATTTGCTTATACAGATACAGGAAGAACAGCAATGAATTTAGCAGGATTTATGCCAAAATGCCCAATATATGCAATAACTTCTAATGAAGAAGTAAGCAAACAATTAGCATTAGTATGTAATGTAAACCCTATATTAGTTGAGAAAAAAGAAAATATAGATGATATGGTTCATGCAGGAGTTGAAAAAGCAAAAGAAGTAGGAATTCTAAAAAAAGGAGAATTAATTGCAATTGCAGGCGGTGCTTCTATTTTGAATAACCAAAATTCAGAAATGAATAAAACAATTGGTGGAATCTTAAGAGTTGAATAAGAAATAGAATAATATTGTAAAAAAAAGGAATAACTATACTAAATTAGTTATTTCTTTTTTTATTCAAAATGTATCAGTATACATAAAGAATTCATATAATGTAATATAACATATGAATAGGAGGAAAGAATATGTATAATAGATTCAGAAGAAGCAATTGGCATTATAATGACAATCAAGTATTAGAAGATATATGTGATAATGTATCAAATTATGCAAATTCAGATATGAATGATAGTTGTTGCAATGATTGTTGCGATAATTGCTGCAATAATTCTTGTAACAATTGTTGTGATAATTGTAGTATGAATAATTACAATTGTCAATGTGGATTTGATGAAGGAATAAATGTATTTCCAGATAATCCAATGCTTGCACAAAGTTATGTGCCAATTCAAACATTAGATAAAACATTCACACCATGTTGTGGATTAAAAAATGGAACTATATTTCCAGAATTGGTAAGCCCATATGAACCTTGTCAGAGTATGGAATTTATTAATTATCTAAAAGCAAGAAATAATATTGGAGAGGGGTGCAATGGATAATGGAAAATAACGAAGATAATAGAAATTGTATGTGTAATAACGAACAAAATGACTGTAAATATATGCCACAAGGTATTAATGCAGCCTTTGGATATAATACAGCTTCTACACTTTTTGATGATATGAATTGCTGTAATAGCTGTAATAAAGAGATGTGCATGCAAAATAGAAATAGAGTAAGAGCAAATATGATGAAACAAATAAAATGCTTAAGCTTTGCAGTAGTAGACATTTCAGAATATTTAGATACACATCCAGATGATAGAAAAGCTATATGTTTGCATAGAGAATATTGTAATCAATTAGAAATGTTAAAAGATAAATATCAAAGAGTATTTGGCCCACTTACTATATATTATCCATGCAATAAATGGAGATGGCTTGAAAGTCCTTGGCCATGGGAAAGGAGTGATTTTAATGTGGACTTATAATAAGGTATTACAATATCCAATTAATATAAAGTGTCCTAATCCAAAACTTGCAAAGTTTATAATTTCACAATATGGTGGACCAGATGGAGAACTGATTTTATTGTGATAATTGCAAAAGTGCTAACTATCTGCAAATATCATGATAAAGGAGTAGTAAAAATAATGAATGAAGAAAAAATAAAAGAAAAATTGCCAAAAAAGAAAATATGAGTTTTAATAATGTTTTAGTAAGTTGCATTGAATACGCCTTATCTGAAACAGATTTATCTAAATATGAAGATGTAAAATTAGATGACGAGAAATAGAAAAGTAACAACATAAAAGTGAGATTTTATGCTATTTTTCATCCTCTGAAACTGGCTCTACAAGCAACTTCTAAAAATGGCAAAAATTAAAGTGAGTAAAAAATTAAAAATTTAACAAAAAAAACCAAAAACAAAAAAACAAACTCTGGAAAGAATTGATATAAGCTACTTTACGAGATTTAAAAGTGAAAAAATGCAACAACATAAAATTAAAATTTTATTGATATTTTATAAAAGTATGGAAAGAATTAGTGAAAAAAATTTGACATCTTATAAATTATAGCGTATAATATATTTAGCTTATAAGTTTGACTAAGTCAAAACTGTTCAATATGTATTCGGTATGTGGTGGCTACACATACCTATTTTTAATAAAAAATGAGTGGCTGGCTAGACCACTCACAAAGAATTAGTTTTGTTCTAATTCTTTTGACTAGTTTGGGTATTTTCATCATTCTCATTAGATGACTTCTCATCTAACAATTTTTGAATTAATATCCAAATCAAATCAAAACTGTTCATATATGTATATCCCCCCTTTCACAAGGCGGTACTTAATTATTATATAGTAAATATATTGTTTTGTCTATATAGTAAATATTAATTTATAAAAAACTTAATATATGTATTAAATAAAATATAATCAATTTTTATAATGGCATGAATTTGAAAGAAAAAGATTCGGTTTTGTCAAATTATTGGCAAAATGATTTTTAACGATGCAAGTTCATGCTATTTTTTGTACTTGCATTTTTTTCGATATTGAGAATAAATTTTACTAAACCGAATTTTTGGGAAAGAGGCAGTATGAAACAAGAATTGATTTTATTAGAAAGTGCATATTTTGATGATGGAGAAAATTTTGCAGAGTTATTTAAAAGGTCAATAGAAACATTTTTAAAAAGTGAAAATTTTAACAACATGCGTAGACAAACTTTTGATGATATTGTAGAATATAAGTAGCAGATAGTTATCACAAATTGCAAGGAAAGGAGAAGAAAAGAATGTACGCAAGTGGTAACTATAAAAATACTTATGAGATAGATACAAAAAATTATAAAGTGGGTATGTATTTAAGAATTTCTAAAGAAGATGAAAACACAGAACAGTCAGAGAGCATTGTAAATCAAAGGGAATTCATAACATCAGTTATTTTTGAAAATGGCTGGGACTTATATGATGAATATGTAGATGATGGCTATACTGGAACAAATTTTGATAGACCAGATTTTCAAAGAATGATGACAGATATACAAAATGGTAATATAAATTTAGTTATAGTCAAAGATTATTCCAGACTAGGTAGGAATTATTCGAGAACTGGAATATTGCTAGATGAAATTTTTCCTAAATACAATGTAAGATTTATTGCTATTAATGACGGAATAGATACATATAAGAAAAACAATAATAATAATGAATTAGCTGGTTTCAAAGGAATTATGAATGATATGTATTCTGCAGATATTTCAAAAAAAATAAGAACATCATTCAATTCAAAAAGACAAAATGGGCAGTTTATTGGAGCATTTGCACCTTATGGCTATCAAAAAGACCCAAAAAATAAAAATAAATTAATTGCAGACCCAGAGGCAAGCCTTGTAGTAAAACGAATTTTTAATATGAGAGTAAGTGGAATAGGTAACGAGCAAATTATGAGAATATTAAACCAAGAAAATGTGCCTTGTCCTACAAAATATAAAGAACAAAATGGGTCAAATTATAAAAATGTGAATATTGTCCATTGGGTATGGAGAGCAGAAACAATTAAGACTATTTTAAGCAACCCAGTTTATATAGGTAATATGACACAAAGAAAAAGCGAGCGAATAAGCTATAAAATACGAAAACACAAGAAAATCCCAAGAGATAAGTGGATAATCGTTGAAAATACGCACGAGCCAATTATAGACAAAGACACTTTTAATACTGTCCAGATATTATTAAAACAAAAGTCTTATGGAAAAACAGAGAAAAAGACAGAACATTTACTAGGTGGTTTGCTTGTTTGCGGAGAATGTGGAAAGCCAGTTACATTTAGGAGAGAAAAAAGAAAAGGCAAAAAGAAATTTATTACTTTATGCTCTAGTTATTCGAGATTTAATAAATGTACTAGGCATGCAGTTTTAGAAGAAAAAATAAATGATATAGTAATAAATGATTTAAAACCAATTGCTAAAAAAGTAATAAAGAATAAAAAGGCATTTTTACAGGAAATACAAAAACCAAGCTATAATACTGAACAAAGCAATATACAAAAAATGTTAGAGCAAAAGGAAAGAAGATTAAAAGAAATTATTGGCTTACGAAAGTCATTGTACGAGGACTGGAAAAAAGGAGATATAACTAAGGAAGAATTTGACAGTATATGTAATGAATACAACAAAGAAAAAGAGCAAATAAATTGTAAAATAGAAAGTTTACAAAATGAATTAAAGGCTAATAACCAAGTTAGAGATGAAAAATACTTTTTAGAACTGCTGGAACAGTTAGTAGATTTTAAGCAAGTGCCAAAACAAATTTTGGTAAGCCTAATAGAAAAAATAGATATTTTCCAGGACAGGACAGTAAAAATACATTATAAATTTTCAAAACCATAAATTTATGATAAATATCTAAGAAATAAAGAATAGTAAAAATTAATTTTCGCAGTAAAATTAGTTTACCAGATGGAGAACTTGCTGCTTCTCTTAGATATTTATCACAAAGATTTGGAATGCCAGATCAAAAATCAAAAGCAGTTTTAAATGATATAGGTACAGAAGAATTAGCTCACTTAGAAATGGTAGGGACAATAGTTCATCAATTAACAGATGGAGCATCTATAGAAGAAATAGAAAAAGCTGGACTTGGAGCATATTACACAGACCACGGTGTAGATGTATATCCACAGTCAGCAGCTGGAACGCCTTGGACTGCAGCGTATATAGCTTGTAAAGGAGATCCAATAGCAAATTTACAAGAGGACTTAGCAGCAGAGCAAAAAGCAAGAGCAACGTATGAAAAGTTAATTGATTTATGTAGAGATGACCCAGATGTGTTAGATCCACTTAAGTTTTTACGTGAAAGAGAGGTAGTTCACTTCCAAAGATTTGGAGAAGCACTTCGTGGAGTACAAGACAAATTAGCAGAAAAAAAATTTTATATGAATAATATGAACTGCAATAATAATTCTAATTACAATATGATGAACTCAAATATGAATAATGATTGTGGATGTAATTAATTAGCATATTATTAACAATATATTAAGTAAAACTCCTATATTTTATATGTGGGAGTTTTACTTAATGTTGGTAAAATAGGTGATTTTATATATTCGGAGAAAATTTAATAAATTTTACCACAAAACAGAATTTTAGAATAAAAAATGACGAAATTATTTAGTTGAAAATAAAAGGAAATTGATATATAATTTTAAAAGTATATTTACTTTAAATTAATAAGAAAAGCAAGATATATAAAGAGAAGATTCCAAAAGGAATAAATATAATAATATAATTTGCAACTTTTAAGAGTTTAGAAAAATTAATTGAGTGGTAGTTATATATATTTAAACTCTAAATTATATAATAATTTTATAAAAGAAAGGTAAGATGTCAAATGGAAAAGTCAAAAGTATTTTTTACAAAGGAAATTACTCCAGAAAATTTAATTAAAATTTATGACGCTTTGGGAACAGAATTAACAGGAAAAGTTGCAGTAAAATTATCAACCGGAGAAGCAGGAGGACATTATTATTTAAATCCAAAATTAATTAAAGATTTAGTACATAAGGTTAATGGAACAATAGTAGAATGTAATACTGCTTATGCAGGAAAAAGAAATACAACAAAAGATCATTGGGATACAATAAAAGATCACGGATTTATGGATATTGCAGAAGTGGATATAATGGATGAAGAAGGAGACATGCCAATACCAATAGAAAATGGATATCATTTAAAGGAGGATTATGTAGGAACACATCTAAAAAATTATGATTCAATGCTTGTTCTATCACATTTTAAAGGACATGCAATGGGCGGTTTTGGAGGAGCTCTTAAGAATATATCTATAGGAATAGGTTCTTCAAATGGAAAGGCATGGATACATACAGCGGGAAAAACAAAAAATCCAGCAGAATTATGGGAAAACTTGCCAGAACAAGATTATTTCTTGGAGTCGATGGCTGATGCTTGTAAAGGAGTAATAAATTATATAGGAAAAGAAAATATGCTTTATATTAATGTAGCAAATAATTTGTCTGTTGATTGTGATTGTAATTCAAATCCACAAGCACCGGAAATGGCCGATTTAGGAATATTTGCGTCAATAGATCCAGTAGCTCTAGATCAAGCATGTTATGATGCTGTAATAAATTCAGAAGATGAAGGAAAGAAGGCATTAATAGAAAGAATGGATTCAAGGCATGGAATTCATACAGTGGAAGCAGCAAATAAGTTAGGACTTGGAAATAGGGAATATGAGATAATAAATATTTAAGACCAAATATAAAAAATGAAGACAATATTGCAAAATTATGTAAAATAGAATATAATTATAGGTATAATTCATTAAATCGTCCTGGAAACTAAATGACAAAGGAGGATAATTCATGAAACTGTTTGTGTTGTTAGTAAATTTAGTGGCGTGTATTGTAACAATATTAAGTGCTACAAGATTTGCAACCGAAGTTGAGATGTCCAAATCTGATGGAAAAGTCACAAGAAAAATATACTTTATAGTGAATATTCTTGTGGCGTGTGCTTTGGGGTTAGCAGTATGTTTCCTATTTGTAGAATGGAGCACGAGCTTGATGAAATAGCTTTCAAAGGACGTATAAATTAAAATGGATACTCCGTTTTAATTTAGAAACAAAGGATATTAATTTTGTAATTAATATCCTTGCTTATATTTTATATTTTTTATATAGTAAAATTTAAATTTATATTGACATTATAATTAGCGTGTGCTACAATATTTATTGTTGAAAAGAAATGCGGATGTGGCGGAACTGGCAGACGCGCTGGTCTTAGGAACCAGTGCCAACGGCGTGGAGGTTCGAGTCCTCTCATCCG